>JBEVHX010000134.1:0-19155 GCA_040510995.1 Candidatus Nanopelagicales bacterium | reverse complement strand
GATGCCGCGTCGACATCGGGGCCAACGTCAACATCGCGGGCTACCGCACGTCCGTGGCCACGACAGGCGTCGTCTGCCGGCTCCTCAGGGGGCGAACGGGGTGGCGCATCAGGCCGGGGTCGGCGCCGGCTCGTCGACTTTGTCGTCGCTGGCCGACCCGGCTGCGCCGCGCCGGACGCCCTCGAGTAGCAGCTGCGCGACGTCACGCACCTGCATCTGTTCGCTCTGCTCGCGATCGCTCTGCAGCTCGGCGACGCCGTCGCTGATCATGATGCGGCAGAACGGACAGCCGACCGCGACCGTCGCTGCGCCGGTGTCGATTGCCTCGGCGGTGCGGTTGTTGTTCACCCTGGTGCCGAGCTTTTCCTCCATCCACATCCGGGCCCCGCCGGCTCCGCAGCAGAAGCTCTTGTCCTGGTTGCGTGGCATCTCGGCGAACTCGGCTCCCGGCAGCGCCTCCAGGATGTCGCGGGGCGGTGAATACACCTTGTTGTGCCGACCCAGATAGCAGGGGTCGTGGTAGGTGATCTTCTGCTCGACCGGCGCGACCGGCACCAGCTTCTTCTCGCGCACCAGCCGGTTGAGCAGCTGCGTGTGGTGCACGACCTCGTAGCGCCCGCCGATTTGCGGGTACTCGTTTGCGATCGTGTTGAAGCAGTGCGCGCAGGTTGCCACGATCTTCTTCGCGCCCACGGTGTTCAGCGTCTCGACGTTCTGCTGCGCGAGCATCTGGTACAGGAACTCGTTGCCGCTGCGGCGCGCTGAGTCTCCGGTGCAGGTCTCGCCGGGTCCCAACACCGCGAACGACACCCCAGCGGTATGCAGCAGCTCGGCGACCGCCTGCGTCGTCTTCTTTGCCCGGTCCTCGTATGCGCCGGCGCAGCCGACCCAGAACAGCCACTCGACGTCGGCCGGGATCGTGTCCTCCACGACCGGCACCTCGAAGTCGAGGTCGGCGGCCCAGTCGAGCCGGGAGGCCGCGTTCATCCCCCAGGGGTTGCCTTTGGACTCGAGGTTCTTGAACAGCCCGTTGAGCTCCGACGGGAAGTCGGTCTCGACCAGCACCTGATAGCGGCGCATGTCGACGATGTGGTCGATGTGCTCGATGTCGACCGGGCACTGCTCGACGCAGGCGCCGCAGGTCGTGCAGGACCACAGCACGTCCGGGTCGATGATCCCGCCCTCGCCGCCGTCGCCGGCGTGGGCATACCCATGCTCGTTGGGCGCGACCAGCGGCCGGTCGATCTCGGCCTTGGCCGAGGCGGGTAGCGAGTCGAGATCGAGAGGCGCCGCCTCGGGTGGGCCGCCGTATCCGCTGGCCGCGAGGTACTGCGGGTTGGCCTGCGCGACGAGGTAGGGCGCCTTGGAGAAGGTGGCGTCGCGCAGCCCCATCACCAGCAGCTTCGGCGAGAGCGGCTTGGCGGTGTTCCACGCCGGGCACTGCGACTGGCAACGACCACACTCGGTGCACGTGGCGAAGTCGAGGAAGCCCTTCCAGGTGAAGTCCTCGATCTTGCCGACGCCGAACAGGTCGTCGTCGCCAGGATCCTCGAAGTCGATCGGCTTGCCGCCGGAGTACATCGGCAGCAGCGGGCCGAGCCCGTTGGGCCGTCGGGAGAACAGCACGTTGAACGGAGCCATGAAGATGTGCAGGTGCTTGCTGTAGACGACAAGGACGAGGAAACCGAGGATCACGGCGATGTTGAGCAGCAGTGCGATGCTCTCGATCCACTCGTTCGCCTCTTCGCCGGACGGCAGCAGATCGGCCACCCACTGCGAGGCGAATGCGCCCGAGTCGGGGTAGGGAAAGTTGCCGGTGTTGATCTGGGCGCCGCGATAGAGCAGCAGCGTCCAGATCACATTGAAGATCATGAAGAGCACGAGCCAGGCCGCGCCGGTGTGCGAGCCGTAGAACCGTGACGCCCGACCGAGCTTCCGCGGGTTCTGCACGATGCGGAACATGGTGAACGCGGCGAGCCCGGCGAGCACCGCAAGCGCGAAGAAGTCCTCGATCCAGGCGACCCACGCCCAGTTCTTCAGGACCGGGATCGCGAACTCGCGGTCGATGATGGCGCCGAACGCCTCGACGATCGTCAGCCCAAGGACGATGAAGCCCCAGAACACGAAGAAGTGCGCGAGCCCGGGCCCGGTCCACTTCAGCAACTTCCGCTGGCCGGCGACCTCGACGACCTCGGCCTCGATCCGTCGCTGTGGCTGGTCGAGCCGGCCGACCGCGGGCTGCCCGCTGCGGATGAGCCGGAACAGCATGAGCAGCCGTCTGCCGGCCACCGCGCCGGTGACGGCCACGATCGCCGCGCCGATCGCGATGCTCAACGACTCGCTCACGCCGACCTCCTGCCAGAGCCGAGGCTACCCGTCAGTAACATGAAGTTTGGCGGCCGGAGGGAGAAGAGTCCGGCCTTCCGAGGGTGGTACGGGATTCGCGGTCGGTCGTGGGCTTGTCGCGCTGAGTCCGCCGGCCGTCGGGCCTGGATAAACCCCGACGACGTCAGGGTCCGGAGAACGTCGCATCCGATCACGGGGTCGCGGCGTCCACCAGCCACCGGGCGGCGGGCAGCACGACGATGGGGGCGCTCAGGGCGACCAGCCCGACGACCACGACGGCGGCCAGGACCCGGATCCGCAGGCGGGGCGCCCCGTTCGGCCCCCGCATACTCCGCAGCATCCGACCAGGGTACGACCCGGCGGAATAGAACGGCTGGATCAGAAGTTGAGCCAGTCAGACTCAAGTCTGTTGACAACAGGCGGAGCATTGAAGCATCGTTCGAGCTGAGCTCGGACGCCCGTACACCAGAACAACCTGGAGGAACACCCATGACCCGTCCTGTTGGCATCGACCTCGGCACGACCAACTCTGTTGTCGCCGTCCTCGAAGGTGGCGAGCCCACCGTGATCGCGAACGCCGAGGGCTCGCGCACGACTCCGTCCGTCGTCGCGTTCGCCAAGAACGGCGAGGTTCTCGTCGGCGAGGTCGCGAAGCGGCAGGCCGTGACTAACGTCGACCGCACCATCCGCTCAGTCAAGCGGCACATGGGCACCGACTGGTCGCAGACCCTTGATGGCAAGAAGTTCACCGCCCAGCAGATCAGCGCCTTCGTCCTGCAGAAGCTCAAGCGCGATGCCGAGGCTTACCTCGGCGAGAAGGTCACGGATGCGGTCATCACCGTGCCGGCCTACTTCAACGACGCCCAGCGGCAGGCCACCAAGGAGGCGGGCGAGATCGCCGGCCTCAACGTGCTCCGGATCATCAACGAGCCCACCGCTGCCGCGCTCGCATACGGCCTCGACAAGGGCGACAAGGAGCAGACCATCCTGGTCTTCGACCTCGGAGGCGGCACATTCGACGTGTCCCTGCTCGAGATCGGCGACGGGGTCGTCGAGGTGAAGGCGACCAGCGGCGACAACCACCTCGGTGGCGACGACTGGGACCAGCGCATCGTCGACCACCTCGTCAAGCAGTTCAAGAACGGTCACGGCATCGACCTGTCCAACGACAAGATGGCGCTGCAGCGGCTGCGTGAGGCCGCGGAGAAGGCGAAGATCGAGCTGTCGTCCTCCGCCGAGACCACGATCAACCTGCCGTACATCACGGCGTCGGCCGAGGGCCCGCTGCACCTGGACGAGAAGCTCACCCGCTCGCAGTTCCAGCAGATGACGCAGGACTTGCTGGACCGCACCAAGGCCCCGTTCGCGAACGTCATCCGCGACGCCGGGGTCGACGTCAAGAACATCGACCACGTGGTGCTGGTCGGCGGCTCGACCCGGATGCCGGCGGTCACCGATCTGGTGAAGCAGCTGCTTGGCGGCAAGGAGCCGAACAAGGGTGTGAACCCGGACGAGGTCGTTGCCGTCGGCGCCAGCCTGCAGGCCGGAGTGCTCAAGGGCGAGGTTAAGGACGTCCTGCTGCTCGACGTGACCCCGCTGTCCCTGGGCATCGAGACCAAGGGCGGCATCATGACCAAGCTCATCGAGCGCAACACGACGATCCCGACCAAGCGCTCGGAGGTCTTCACGACGGCCGACGACAACCAGCCGTCAGTGGCGATCCAGGTCTACCAGGGCGAGCGCGAGATGGCCGCATACAACAAGAAGCTCGGCACGTTCGAGCTGACCGGCCTGCCGCCGGCACCGCGCGGCATCCCGCAGATCGAGGTCACCTTCGACATCGACGCCAATGGCATCGTGCATGTCACGGCCAAGGACCTCGGCACCGGCAAGGAGCAGTCGATGACGATCACCGGCGGTTCCGGCCTGCCGAAGGACGACATCGACCGCATGATGCGCGAGGCCGAGCAGTACGCCGAGGAGGATGCGAAGCGGCGCGAGCAGGTGGAGACCCGCAACTCCGCCGAGCAGCTGGTCTACACGACCGAGAAGTTCCTCAAGGACAATGAGGACAAGTTGCCGGCGGATGCGCGGAGCAACGTGGACGGCCCGCTGTCTGACCTGAAGAAGGCGCTCGAGGGCGATGACATCGACGCCATCAAGTCGTCGTCGGAGGCGCTCGCCACGGCCAGCCAGTCGCTCGGCGCGGCGATGTATGCCCAGGCTCAGGCATCGGCGCCCTCGGGCGAGCCTTCGGCTGAGCCCGGTGCGTCCTCGGCCTCCACCGGCCCCGCGGACGATGACGTCGTCGACGCCGAGATCGTGGACGAGGATGAGGCCAAGTGAGCGAACCGTCCCGAGCGGGCGGCCCCACCGACGGGCGGGAGGGCGCTGACCGTCCCATCATCCGCGACAAGCGACGCATCGACCCCACCACGGGATCGCTCCGGGAGCCGGCACCACACGCAGCGGGCCCTGGGGCACGACAGGAGCCGCCGCAGCCGGCGACTGACGAGGGGCCGGAGCACGGCGGGGTCGATGCCCGGGTCGCCGAGCTGACCGCGGACGTGCAACGCCTATCGGCGGAGTACTCCAACTACCGCAAACGAGTAGACCGGGATCGGGAGCTCGTTCGGGAGATCGCGACCGCCAACGTGCTGGACGCGCTGTTGCCGGTGCTCGACGACCTCGACCGGGCGCGCGAGCACGGCGACCTCACCGGTGCGTTCAAGTCGGTCGGGGAGGCCCTCGAGGCCGTGCTCACCAAGCTCGGTCTCGAACGCTTCGGCGAGGTCGGCGAACCCTTCGACCCGACCGTGCACGAGGCTCTGCTGCACAACTATGCGGCCGACGTCGACGTGCCGACGTGTACGGCCGTGCTGCAGCCGGGGTACCGCTTCGGTGGACGGATCATTCGTCCCGCTCGGGTCGCCGTCACCGAGCCGGAGCCTGAGCCGATCGTCTGATTGCGCCCTGCGATGTTGAGCTCTCTTCCGCGACTCGCCGTGGTGATCAAGAAGAAAGCTCAAGATCGTGAGGGCATGGAACACGAGCTACGGAGGAGGTGACGCGGAGTGAGTGCCAAGGACTACTTGGAGAAGGACTACTACAAGACGCTCGGCGTTGCCGCCGATGCCAAGGCCGACGACATCAAGAAGTCGTACCGGAAGCTCGCCAAGAAGTACCACCCGGACGCCAACAAGGGCGACGCCGACGCGGAGCGCCGGTTCAAGGAGATCTCCGAGGCCTACGACGTACTCGCCGACGACAAACGGCGTGCCGAGTACGACGAGATGCGGCGGCTCGGGGCGAGCGGTTTCCGCTTCCCCGGGGCCGGAGCGGGTGCGCGCGGACCGGGCGGACCGGGCGGCCCGGGCAACGTCCAGTTCGACTTCTCGTCGCTGTTCGACCAGGGCGGCGGCGTGGGTGGCGCCGCGGGGATGGAGGACGTCCTTGGCGGTCTGTTCGGTGGCGCTCGACGTGGCGCAGGCGTGCAACCGCGACGGGGAGCCGACGTCGAGTCGAGTGTGACCCTGTCCTTCCGGGAGGCGTTGGACGGTGTGACGGTCCCGCTGCGGTTGACCACGCAGGGCGCCTGCCCGACCTGTCGTGGCAGCGGGGCGCGCCCTGGCACCGTGCCGCACACCTGCCCGGTGTGTCAGGGCAGCGGGCAGACCGCGCGCAACCTCGGTGGCTTCGCCTTCGCCGAGCCGTGCCAGAACTGCAAGGGCCGCGGCGTCGTCGTCGACGACCCGTGCCCGACCTGTCAGGGAACGGGCGAGGCGCCGTCGACCCGCACGATCCAGGCTCGCATCCCCGCCGGCGTCAAGGACGGGCAGCGCATCCGGCTCAAGGGCAAGGGCGCCCCCGGCGCTCGGGGGGGACCGGCTGGTGACCTCTTCGTCGAGGTGCATGTCCAACCGCACCCGGTGTTCGGGCGTCGCGGCGACAACGTGACGCTCACCGTCCCAGTGACCTTCCCCGAGGCGGCGCTGGGTGGTGAGGCCGTCGTGCCTGCCCCGGACGGCAGCACGGTGACTTTGCGAATCCCGCCCGGGACCGCGAGCGGGCGCACGATGCGCGTGCGTGGCAAGGGGGGCCTAAAGCGGGACGGCTCCCGTGGCGACCTGCTCGTGACTGTCGAGGTGGCCGTGCCGCAGCGTATCGACGCCCAGGCGACCCATGCGCTGCGTTCGTATGCGGACGCGACAAAGGGGGACGACCCGCGAGTCGGCCTGATCGAGCAGGCCCGGAAGGAGTGACGGCATGAGCGACCCGTTCGCCTTGTCCGAAACCACGCCGGTCTATGTCATCTCGGTGGCCGCCGAGCTGTCGGGGCTGCATGCCCAGACGCTGCGGCAGTACGACCGGCTCGGACTGGTCTCACCTGGTCGCGCAGCCGGTGGCGGCCGGCGTTACTCCGCGCTGGACATCGAACGGCTGCGCGAGGTGCAGCGGTTATCCGGCGACGGCGTGGGCCTGGCTGGTATCAAGCGCATCCTCGAGCTGACCGACCAGGTCGCCGCCCTGCAGCAGCGGGTACGTGAGCTGCAGGACGAGGTCGACGGCCGCAACGCTCGCCGCCGCGAGCTGGTGCCGCTGCCCGGCGCGACCGGCGCGCTCGTCGTCTGGCGTCCGGCGCCTCGCTGAGGCCTGACATCTCCGTGCCCCACTCGACGCGTGAGCCGGATCGTGCGCCAACCACGTATCAGCCGACGCGCGCAGCGCCTGATACGTGGGCGGTTCCGACCGCCGGGTCAGACAGTCAGCGTGTCTGGTGACGCGGTCCGCCCGACAACTCGAACAACGAACACTGCATAGGACAGCGATATGGACCTGACCACAAAGACTCAAGAGGCCGTGTCGGCCGCCCAACGACGGGCGGTCACCGACGGCAACCCGTCGCTCGAGCCGGCGCACCTCCTGCTCGCCTTGCTCGACCAGGGCGAGGGCATCGCAGGCTCGGTGCTTGCCGCGGTCGGCGCCGACCGGTCCGCGCTGCGCGCCGAGGTCGACGCTGCGGTCTCCGGGCTGCCCCGAGCGGCCGGTGCCAGCGTCGGCGCCCCGCAGCCCTCTGGCGCGCTGCAGCGGGCGCTGGCTGCCGCCCAGGCGGTGGCCGCTGACCGCGGCGACGCGTACCTCTCGACCGAGCACATGCTGCTTGGCATCGCCCGGACACCCGGCGACATGGCCGACCTGTTGAAGCGGCACGGTGCCACGCCCGAGGCGCTCGACGACGCACTGAAGCGCGTGCGCGGCTCCGCGAAGGTGACCAGCCCCGATCCGGAGGGCACCTTCCAGGCGCTCGAGCAGTACGGCATCGACATGACCGCGCGCGCGCGCGAAGGCAAGATCGACCCCGTCATCGGCCGGGACAACGAGATCCGCCGCGTGATCCAGGTGCTGTCTCGTCGGACCAAGAACAACCCTGTGCTCATCGGCGAACCCGGTGTCGGCAAGACCGCTGTGGTCGAGGGCCTGGCGCAACGGATCGTGGCGAGCGACGTGCCGGAGTCATTGCGTGGCAAGCGTTTGGTGGCACTCGACCTCGCCGCGATGGTGGCCGGGGCGAAATACCGTGGCGAGTTCGAGGAGCGGCTGAAGGCTGTGCTCGACGAGATCCGCGAGAGCGAAGGCCAGGTCATCACGTTCATCGACGAGCTGCACACCGTGGTCGGCGCGGGCGCCACCGGGGAGTCCGCGATGGACGCCGGCAACATGCTCAAGCCGATGCTCGCCCGTGGCGAGCTGCGGATGGTCGGCGCGACCACGCTCGACGAGTACCGCGAGCACATCGAGAAGGATGCCGCCCTCGAGCGCCGCTTCCAGCAGGTCTATGTCGGTGAGCCGTCGGTCGAGGACACCATCGCGATCCTGCGTGGCCTCAAGGAGCGCTACGAGGCCCACCACAAGGTGGCGATCACGGACGCCGCTCTCGTCGCCGCCGCCACGCTGTCGCACCGGTTCATCAGCGGCCGCCAGCTGCCCGACAAGGCGATCGACCTGATTGACGAGGCCGCATCCCGGTTGCGGATGGAGATCGACTCCTCGCCGGTCGAGATCGACGTGTTGCAGCGGGGGGTCGACCGGCTTCGCATGGAGGAGCTCGCGCTCTCGTCGCAGACCGACGCCGCATCGGTCGAGCGGCTAGAGGCCTTGCGCCGCGAGCTCGCGGACAAGCAGGAGGAGCTCAACGCGCTCACCGCGCGGTGGGAGCGCGAGAAGTCCGGGCTCAATCAGGTCGGCGAGCTCAAGGCGCAGATCGACGAGCTGCGTATGCAGGCCGAACGGGCGCAGCGTGACGGCGACCTGGCGACCGCGTCCGAGTTGATCTATGGCCGGCTGCCCGCGCTCGAGGCTGCGCTCGCGGCCGCATCTGAGACCGCGGCGGACGTCGAGGCGGGCGGCCCGATGGTCAAAGAAGAGGTCGGCCCGGACGACGTCGCCGAGGTGGTGTCTGCGTGGACCGGCATCCCGGCCGGCAGGCTGCTCGAGGGGGAGTCGCAGAAGCTGCTGCGCATGGAGGAGGAGATCGGTCGTCGCCTGGTCGGCCAGAAGCACGCTGTGCGGGCCGTGTCGAACGCCGTGCGTCGCGCCCGCGCCGGCATCTCCGACCCGGACCGACCGACGGGGTCGTTCCTGTTCCTCGGGCCGACCGGAGTCGGTAAGACCGAGTTGGCCAAAGCGCTGGCCGAGTTCTTGTTCGACGACGAGCGCGCACTCGTGCGCATCGACATGAGCGAGTACGGCGAGAAGCACTCGGTGGCCCGTCTGGTCGGCGCCCCGCCCGGCTATGTCGGGTACGAGGAGGGCGGCCAACTGACCGAGGCGGTGCGCCGTCGCCCGTACACGGTCGTTTTGTTCGACGAGGTCGAGAAGGCGCACCCGGAGGTGTTCGACGTCTTGCTGGCCGTGCTCGATGACGGGCGCCTGACGGACGGGCAGGGGCGCACCGTCGACTTCCGTAACGCGATCCTGGTGCTCACATCCAACCTCGGCTCGATGTTCCTGGTGGACGAGTCGCTGTCCGACGAAGCCAAACGCGAACGGGTGATGGACGTCGTGCGCGCGTCGTTCAAGCCAGAGTTCCTCAACCGGCTCGATGACATCGTGATGTTCGACGCGCTCTCGACCGAGGAGCTTGCGGACATCGTGGGTCTGCAGGTTGATGCGTTGGCTCGTCGGCTCGCCGACCGGCGGCTGAACCTCGAGGTCAGTAACGCCGCCCGCGAATGGCTGGCGCTGGCCGGCTTCGACCCGGTCTACGGGGCGCGGCCGCTGCGCCGGCTCGTCCAGACGGAGATCGGCGACCAGCTGGCGAAGGCGCTGCTCGCCGGCGAGATCCGTGACGGCGACACGGTGCGAGTCGACGTCGCCGACGACAGCACCGGCCTGGTCATCACCCGCTGACCCGCTGACCCGTCACCCCCGAGACCTTCCCCGTGATCATGCACGAACCCCGCCCGGGCTTTGTGCATGATCACGGGGAGAGGGTGTGGGAGGGGAGCGGACTCAGCCGAATGTGCTGCTCAGGCGGTCGAGCGCGTCGTCGATCACCTCGGCCCGCTTGCAGAACGCCCAACGCACGAGCGGCCCGCCGATCTCGGAGTGATCCCAGAACGGCGCGTGCGGGATTGCGACCACTCCCGCCCGCTTCGGCAGGTCACGACAGAAGTCGACCCCACTCGCGTACCCAACCGCACGCACGTCGGTCGTGACGAAGTACGTGCCGCGTGAGGCGTGCGCGTCCAAGCCGATCCGCCGCAGGCCGTCGGTCAGCTGATCGCGCCGCGCGCGCAGCTCATCCCGCACTCCCTCGAAGTATGCGTCCGGCAGACCAAGCCCGACGGCCACCGCCGGCTGCAACGGCGCGGCGTTCGTATAGGTCATGAACTGCTTGGTTGCCATCACTGCGCGCACCAGCTGCGGCGGCCCGCAAACCCAGCCGACCTTCCATCCGGTCACCGCGAAGGTCTTGCCCGCCGACCCGAACGAGAGCGTCCGTTCGCGCATCCCGGCCAGCGACCCCAGCGCCACATGCGGCCGGGCTTCGTCGAGCGCCAAGTGCTCATACACCTCGTCCGAGAGCACGACGAGGTCGTATGCGTTGGCGACCTCGGCGATCGTGTCGACCTCTGTCCGCGACAGCACCGCGCCGGTTGGGTTGTGCGGGGTGTTGACCAGCAGCACTTTGGTCTGGCTGGTGATGGCCGCCCGCAGCTCGTGCGGATCGACCGCGTACGCGGGTGGCCGCAGGGTCACCGGCCGGCGGACTCCGCCAGCGAAGGTGATCGCCGCGACATAGGAGTCGTAGTACGGCTCGAGCACAACGACTTCGTCGCCCGGGTCGACGAGTGCGAGCAGCGCGGCGGTGATGCCTTCGGTGGCACCGGCCGTGACGAGCACCTCGGTGTCGGCGTCGTAGTCGAGGTCGTAGAAGCGCCGCTGATGCTCGGCGATCGCGGCCCGCAGCTCGGGGACGCCCAGCCCCGGCGGGTACTGGTTGCGGCCTTCCCGGATCGCGGCGACGGCGGCCTCGAGGACCTCCGACGGCCCATCGGTGTCCGGGAAGCCCTGACCAAGGTTGATCGACCCTGTGGCGAGCGCTAGCGCGGACATCTCGGCGAAGACCGTGGTGCCGACGCCCTCGATTCGGCCCGCAGCGAACTCACGCGGCATGGCCTGCAGCCTGCCATCAACGACGTGGCAGGGTGACGAACGTGGCGACCGCACTGGTGACCGGGGCGACGGCCGGCATCGGTGCCGCGTTTGCGCGACGGCTGGCGCAGAACGGCTACGACCTGGTGCTGGTTGCGCGCGAGGTCGCGCGGCTCGAGGCGACCGCCAACGACCTACGGCGCCGGTTCGGGGCCGATGTCGAGGTGCTGCCGGCCGACCTTGCCGACCGGGCACAGCTCAAGCGGGTCGAGGAGCGACTGGCCGACGACGCGCCACCGATCGAGTTGCTCGTGAACAACGCCGGCTTCGGGCTCAACCGCTCCTTCATCCGCTCCGACATCGAACAGCAGCAGGCGCAGTTCGACGTCCTCGTCACAGCCGTGCTGCGGCTCACGCACGCCGCCGCACGCGGGATGGTGGCCCGCGGGCACGGCTCGATCCTCAACGTGAGCAGCGTCGCGTCCTTCCTGCCGAGTGGCACCTACGGCGCCGCGAAGGCATACGTCACACATCTCAGCGAGTCGCTCAACGGCGACCTCGCACGCCAGGGCGTGCACGTCATGGCCTTCTGTCCGGGATTCGTGCGCACCGAGATGCAGCAGCGAATGGGCGTGACGTCGACCGGAATACCGGACTGGATGTGGCTGGACGCGGACGTCGTGGTCGACAAGGCGCTGCACGACCTCGAGCGCGGGCTCGCGGTCAGCGTCCAGGACATCCGCTACAAGGTGATTGTCGGCGTGCTCAAGGTCGCGCCTCGGCGCGCGATCGCAGCGGCATACCGAAGACGGAGGAACACCGCGCGATGAGAGTCCTCGTGCTCGGCGGGACGTCGTTCGTCGGACGGGCGATGGCGGATGCCGCGCTTGCCGCCGGCCACGGTGTGACGCTGCTGAACCGCGGTGTCACCGCACCCGACCGGCCCGACGTCGAGACGCTGCATGCCGATCGCGACGCCCCGACCACGCTGTCGGTGCTTGACGGGCGGATGTGGGACGCCGTCATCGACGTCAGCGGGCGCTCGGCGTCGCAGGTATCTGCCACGGCAGACCGGCTGGTCGAGGCGGTGCCGCACTACCTGTACATCTCGACCGTCGGCGTGCATTCGGGGTGGCCGGAGGGGGCCGTTGACGAGGACTCGCCGCTCGTCGAAGCCGACCCAGACGATCCGTCGCTCCCCGACATGGAGCGCTACAGCGAGCAGAAGCGTGGCGGTGAGCTCGCCGCGCTGCGGGTCATTGGCGCGGACCGGATGCTCGTGGTCCGGCCCGGGCTCATTCTCGGGCCGTACGAGAACGTTGGCCGGGTGCCGTACTGGCTCGGCCGGGTGGCCGCCGGTGGCGGTGTGCTGGCACCGGGTACACCCGACCGCGAGTTCGCGTACGTCGATGTCCGCGACCTCGCCAGATGGTCCATCGCCGCCGCCGAGCGCCGTCTCACGGGCGCCTTCATCGCCCTCGCGCCGCCGGGACGCGACACCTGGCAGGACTGGCTGGTCGCCTGCCGCGACGCGACCGGCAGCGAGGCATCGTTCACCTGGGTCGACGACGACTGGCTCGTCGCCCAGGGCGTCGAGCCGTGGAGCGGGTTGCCGATGTGGCTGCCCGGCGGCGCGCGACCGGTCAGCTCGGAGCGCATCCACGCCGAAGGGTTCACCGACCGCTCGATCGACGAAACGGTCCGCGACTCATGGGAATGGTTGCGCGACATCGACTACGTCCCTGAGCGCCGCTACCGCCCGCACGGCATCGACCGAGCGCGCGAGGCGGAGCTGCTCGCGGCGTACGCTGCCCGCTCGTGACACCGCGCGACGACCTGCTGCAACAGATCAAGGACAAGGCGGTCGTGCACGGTCGGGTCATCCTGTCATCGGGTCGTAACGCGGATTACTACGTCGACCTGCGACGAGTGACCCTCGACGCGGAGGCCGCCCCGCTGGTCGGTGAGGTGATGCTGGACTTGACTTCCGACCTCGACTTCGACGCCGTCGGTGGGCTGACGCTGGGGGCCGACCCGGTGGCGACCGCGATGCTGCACGCGGCCCGGCGCCGCGGCCGCCGACTCGACGCCTTCGTGGTGCGCAAGCAGGGGAAGGCGCACGGGTTGCAGCGGCGCATCGAAGGCCCGGAGGTGGCCGGGCGCCGGGTGCTCGCCGTCGAGGACACGTCGACGACCGGCGGGTCGGTACTCACGGCTGTCGAGGCTTTGCGCGAGGCGGCTGCGCAGGTGGTCGCCGTCGCGGTCATTGTCGAGCGGGGTGCCGCTTCCGCAGTCGAGGGCGCGGGCCTCGAATACCGCGCCGCATACCGGCTCGTGGACCTCGGGCTCGACTGACGCCCGACGCGCCAGGCGGATCGCGTCACCCGTGAACGGGGGGCGTTGACGACGCGGTGCGCCAAACGCCCGAGGGTCGCATTCGAGACGTGGAGCCGGCGGGGATCGGGTCAGCCCGCCTCGCGGGCGCGTTCGCGCCGCGTGCGGAGCAGCTCGAACGCAATCGGGAAGACCGAGAGCAGAACGATGCCGACCAGGATGAACTCGATGTGGTCCCGCACGAAGGGCACGTTGCCGAGCAGGTAGCCGAGGACGGTGACTCCCGTGCCCCAGAGGATCCCGCCGATGGTGCTGTACAGCGCATACGCCCGGAAGTCCATCCGGCTGACGCCGGCCATAGCGGTGATGAAGGTTCGAACGATCGGAACGAAGCGGGCCAGGATGATCGCCCGGGCGCCGTACTTGTCGAAGAAGGCTTTGGTCTGGTCGACGTACTGCTGCTTGAAGAAGCGAGAGTTCTCGCGCGAGAACAGCCGTGGCCCGACCTTCGCGCCGATCCAGTAGCCGACGAGGTTGCCGACGATCGCCGCGATTGTGATGTAGATGCACAGCAGCCAGATTGGGTAGTCGAACCAAGTCGCCGACGCCGCCAGCAGACCCGCGGTAAACAGCAGCGAGTCACCGGGGAGGAAAAAGCCGAGCAGCAGGCCGGTTTCGGCGAAGACGACGGCCAGGATGCCGATGAGCCCGAACGTCTGGGCCAGCTGCTCGGGATCGAGCCACTCCGGGCCCAGCGCGACGACATCCACGCCTGCCAGGGTACGTGCGCCCGGGCGGACCTAGGCTCGGCCCACGTGGGCGACGAGACGTACGACACATTGCCGGTCGGCGTCGGTCCCTGGCCGGGGCCGTGGCCGGAGGATCCCCGCCTGGACCCCGAGCTGCTCCGCGACGGCGACCGTCGCAACGTCGTCGACGCCTACCGCTACTGGCTGCGGGAGGCGATCGTGGCCGACCTCGACACCCGCCGGCATCCGTTCCACGTCGGCATCGAGAACTGGCTGCACGACTTCAACATCGGATCGGTGGTGCGCACTGCGAACGCCTTCCTCGCCGCGGAGGTGCACGTCGTCGGGCGACGGCGCTGGAACCGTCGCGGCGCCATGGTCACCGACCGGTACCAGCACATCCGACATCACGCCACGGGCGAGGAGCTGGCCGGGTGGGCACACGCGGTCGGATTGTCGGTGGTCGGGGTGGACAACCTTCCCGGGGCTGTCCCGCTCGAGACGTATGCGCTGCCGCGCGCGTGCGTGCTCGTGTTCGGGCAGGAGGGGCCGGGGTTGTCGGAAGCGACGCGGGACGCCGCGGATGCCGTCCTGTCGATCGCGCAGTTCGGATCGACCCGGTCCATCAACGCTGGTGCGGCGGCCGCGATCGCCATGCACGCCTGGATCCGCCAGCACGTCTTCGCGCAGTCGCCGGCCGGCGAGGGGAGCAGGTTATGACCGAACGGGTCGTTGTCGTTGGTGGTGACGCCGCCGGCATGAGCGCCGCTTCGTTGCTCAAGCGGCGACGTGGCGACGACGTCGAGGTGATCGCGATCGAGCGGGGGTCGTACACCTCCTACTCCGCCTGCGGCATCCCGTACTGGATTGCCGGTGACGTCGGGTCGGCAGAGGAGCTCGTGGCTCGCTCGCCAGAGGAGCACCGGCGGCGGGGAATCGACCTGCGAATGCATACCGAGGTGGTCGAGATCGACCTGAACGCCGGGCACGTCGTCGCCAGATCGGTCCAGGGAGCTGACCGCATCGGGTTCGACCAGCTCGTGCTCGCGACCGGGGCGGTGCCGGTCCGGCCGGACCTCCCCGGGATCGACGCCGGCGGGGTTCTCGGAGTGCAGACGCTCGATGATGGCGCGGCGGTGCTGGCCGCGCTCACGTCTGACGTGCGCCGGGTGGTCGTCGTCGGCGCTGGCTACATCGGGGTTGAGATTTCCGAGGCGGTCGTCCGCCGCGACCTCGATGTGACGGTGCTGGACGCCGCTGCGGAGCCGATGACGACGCTGGATCCGGACATGGGGGCGCTGGTCCACACCGCGATGGAGGGCCTCGGGATCGACGTCCGGCCGCAGACCGTTGTATCTGCGATCGAGACCGATCACGAAGGTCGGGCGCGCGCGGTCGTGACGGATGCGCAGACCTTCCCTGCCGACCTCGTCATCCTCGGCATCGGCGTCCGCCCGAACACGGCGCTCGCCCACACCGCCGGCCTGCCACTTGGGGACGCCGGCGGGCTGGTCACGGACGACGCGATGCGGGTCGGTGGGCACGATGCAGTCTGGGCGGGCGGCGACTGCGTCGAGGTCCTGCATCGGGTGAGCGGCCGTCTGGTCCATGTGCCTCTGGGGACGCACGCCAACAAGCACGGCGTAGTGATCGGGACCAACCTCAGCGGTGGCGCAGCAACCTTCCCCGGGGTGGTCGGCACCGCGGTCAGCCGGGTCTGCGATCTGGAGATCGCTCGGACCGGCCTGACCACCACTGACGCGGAGCGGGCCGGATACGACGTGGTGTCGGCGGTGATCGAGTCGACTACCCGCGCCGGCTACTTCCCGGGTACGAACCCGCTCACGGTCAAGATGCTGGCCGCCCGCGGATCTGGACGGCTGCTCGGAGTCCAGATTGTCGGTCGTGAGGACTCCGGGAAGCGGATCGACGCCGCGGCGGTGGCGCTCTGGAACGCCATGTCCGTGCAGGAGGTCATGGGCCTCGATCTGGCGTATGCGCCGCCGTTCTCACCGGTGTGGGATCCGGTGCTGGTGGCCGCCCGAAAGGTGTCGCAGCGGCTCGCCGGCTGACAAGATGCGGGTATGCCTATCGCAACCCCCGAGACGTACGCCGAGATGCTCGACCGGGCGAAGGCAGGGGCCTTCGCCTACCCGGCGATCAACTGCACGTCGTCGCAGACGGTGATCGCTGCCATGCGCGGTTTCGCGGAAGCCGAGAGCGACGGCATCGTCCAGTTCTCCTGGGGTGGGGCGGAGTTCGCCTCCGGACAGCTGGTCAAGGACATGGTCATCGGTGCGGTCGCCTTGGCGGAGTTCGCGCACGTTGTCGCCGAAAAGTACCCGGTCACGATCGCGCTGCACACCGACCACTGCCCGGTCAACAAGCTCGACGGTTTCATGCGCCCGCTGATCGAGGTGTCGCGCAAGCGGGTCGAGTCCGGTCAGGGGCCGCTGATCCAGTCGCACATGTGGGACGGCTCGGCGGTGCCCCTCGAGGAGAACCTCAAGCTGGCCGACGAACTGCTCGACCTGTGCGCGGCGGCGCATACGATCATGGAGCTCGAGATCGGCGTGGTCGGTGGTGAGGAGGACGGCGTCTCGGCTGCCGCCGACGCCAAGCTCTTCTCGACACCGGAGGATGCGCTGGCCGTCGCCGAACGGCTCGGCCTCGGCGAGCGCGGCCGCTACCTGCTTGCCGCGACCTTCGGCAACGTGCACGGCGTCTACAAACCGGGCAACGTCAAGCTCGAGCCGTCGATCCTCAAGCAGATCCAGGACGCGGTGGGTGAGAAGTACGGCAAGGAGAAGCCGTTCGAGCTGGTCTTCCACGGCGGTTCTGGGTCGTTGCTCGAGGAGATCCGCGAGACCTTGGACTACGGCGTGGTCAAGATGAACGTCGATACCGACACGCAGTACGCCTACACCCGTCCGATCGCGGACCACATGTTCACCAGGTACTCCGGAGTGCTCAAGGTCGACGGCGATGTCGGCAACAAGAAGGCATACGACCCGCGCTCCTATGGCAAGGCCGGTGAGGCGGGGATGGCTGCCCGCGTTGTCCAGGCCTGCACGGACCTGCGCTCCGCCGGCACCAAGATGACCTGACCGGGCGGGTGCGTCCGAAGCTGGGTGTCGTTTGGACCAACCAACACGCTGGGCGTTGAGAACACCGCAGGCGGTGATCTGGCCGACAACACTGTGCGGGGGGGCGAACGGACGTGGTGGGATCGGGGCGTGACCCAGCCTCGTGACCTGCTCGGCGGCCCGCCGCCGACCGAGTTGCCGACCGACCCAGGAACCGTCGCGCTCGCGAGCGGCGACAACCCCGCCGACATCGCCCGCGCTCACCCCACCAGCTCGGCCGCGTGGGCCGCACTAGCACGTGCCGCGCTCGACCGCGATTCCGACATCGAGGCGTATGCCTACGCGCGCACCGGGTATCACCGCGGCCTGGACGCGCTGCGTCACAGCGGCTGGAAGGGACACGGCCCGATTCTGTGGGCGCATGAGCCCAACCGCGGCTTCCTCCGCTGCCTGGACGCGCTGAGCCGCACGGCAGCCCGAATCGGCGAGACCGAGGAGGCGCAGCGGTGCGAGACCTTTCTCCGCGACAGCGACCCGGAAGCCGTGAAGGCGATCGCAGCAGAGCTTCCGTGATGAGCGAGATCACCGGCGGTGAGCAGACCCAGCGCGGGTCGCTGACCGACGACTGGCTGGCCACGGTGCGTCGCAGGCTCGAGGCATTGACCGGGTATGCGTCCACCGAAGGCAACGCCGTTGACGTGTACAGGAACGGCGATCGCATCTTCCCCGCGATGCTCGACGCGATCCGGCACGCGGAGCGGACCGTCGACCTGATGACCTACATCTACTGGAAGGGGACGATCGGATCGGATTTCACACGGGCGCTGTCGGAGAGCGCCGCCAACGGGGTCCGGGTGCGGCTGCTCATCGACGCCGTCGGCGGGCTGAACGTCGACCGCGACGACGTCGCGGCCATGAAGGATGCCGGGGTTCACCTCGAGTGGTTCCGAGTGCCCTGGCTGAGGTCGCCGTTCAAGCAGAACCACCGTTGCCACCGGAAGGTGATGATCGTCGACGAGCAGATCGCGTTCACCGGCGGAGTGGGCATCTCCGACCGCTGGTGCGGCGACGCGCGCAACGAGAACGAGTGGCGAGACACGCACATCCGGGTCCGAGGTCCTGCGGTCGACGGTCTTCGGGCGGCCTTCGTCCAGGACTGGGCGGAGAACGGCGCGGCCCTGATCGACACCGGCATCGACCTGCTGCCAAGCCAGCCGCACGTCGGCGACGCCGTGCTGCACGTCGTTCGCGGCTCGGCCAGCTTGGGCTACGACGACCTCCAGACGTTGTTCCGGGTCGCGATCGGCTCGGCACAGGAGCGCGTCCGCTTGTCGACCGCGTACTTCACGCCCAGCACGGACTTCCGGCAGCTGCTCATCACGACCGCCCAGCGTGGCGTTGAGGTCGACGTGCTGCTCCCCGGCCCGCATGCCGACAAGTCGGTCAGCCGGCTCGCCAGCGAGTCGGTGTACGAGGAGCTCGTCGAGGGCGGCGTGCGGGTCTGGAACTTCCAGCCGACGATGCTGCACGTCAAGACGCTGACCGTCGACCGACGGCTCGCCGTGATCGGCTCCGCCAACTTCAACCGCCGGTCGATGGACCACGACGAGGAGGTCGTGGTCGCGATCCTCAACCAGGACGTGACGGCTATCTTCGACAAACACTTCGAGGACGACCTTGAGCGCAGCGAACCCATCGACCCCGCGCGCTGGGAGCGCCGCCGTCCAGCCCAAAAGCTGTACGAGGCGGCGGTCATGCCGCTGCGCCGATGGCTCTGAGCTCCAACCGTCGCCGGGTGGTCGTCGTCGGCGCGGGGATCTCTGGGATCGCATGCGCTCGGGAGCTGGCCGACGCTGGGCTTCCGGTGCAGGTGTGCGACCGCAGCGACCGGATCGGCGGACGGATGGCGGTGCGAACGATCGAGGGCCGCGCCGTTGACGTCGGCGCTTCGTACTTCACGGTACGAGCCGCCGAGTTCTCGA
>JBEVHX010000133.1:0-3151 GCA_040510995.1 Candidatus Nanopelagicales bacterium | reverse complement strand
ACGTTGGTGCTGGCGCCGATGACCCCGTTCATCACGGAGCGGGTGTGGCAGGACCTGTTCCGCGCGGAGGCCGGCGCTCCCGAGTCCGTGCACCTCGCGAGCTGGCCGGACGAGCAGCCGAGTGACGACGCGCTCGCGACCCAGGTGGCGGCGGTGCGGCGGCTGGTCGAGCTCGGTCGGGCGGCCAGGGCGAGCAGCGGTGTGAAGACCCGACAACCGCTGGGCCGGGCCCTCGTCGGGTCGCCGGCCTGGTCGGGCCTGTCGGAGGATCTGCGGCACGAGATCGCCGACGAGCTGAACGTCGAGTCGTTGGAGCCGCTGAGCGACGGCGCCGGCGGCCTGGTCGACGTGTCCGCCAAGGCCAACTTCCGTGCGCTCGGCAAGCGGTTCGGCAAGCGGACACCCGTGGTGGCAGCCGCGATCGCGGCCGCGGATGCGGATGCGCTCTCCCAGTCGCTGCGCGCCGGAAGCGCCAGCGTCGTCGTGGACGGCGAGACCGTCGCGCTCGAGCCGGACGACGTCATCGTCACCGAGTCACCCCGCGAGAGCTGGACCGTTGCGAGCGAAGCCGGCGAGACCGTCGCGCTCGACCTCACCGTGACCGCCGAGCTGCGCCGCGCTGGGCTGGCCCGTGAAGTCGTGCGCACGTTGCAGGAGGCGCGCAAGGCCTCGGGCCTGGACGTGTCCGACCGGATCGAGGTCAGGTGGCAGGCCGAAGGCGAGCTCGCCGACGCGCTCGACGAGCACGCCGCGAGCATCGCCGACGAGGTGCTAGCGGTGCGTTGGGAGCGCGGCGAGATCGACCCCGCGTCCGGGCGCCAGGACGAAGCCCTAGGGCTGGCCTTCAGCCTTGCGAAGGCTTTGCCTCCCGCATGACGCGACCGCCGGTCGTCAGTCCTGCTGGTCGCCGTTGTGCGGACCGGCCGGCTGCCCGTCGAGCGCCGCCACCGGCTTGGGCACCGAGGCATCGTCCGGCCGCGCGTCCAGGTCACGCAGCTGACCCTGGATGTAGTCCTTGAGCCGCGTGTGGTACTCGCGCTCGAAGTTGCGCAGGTCGTCGACCTTGCTCTGCAGCGCGGCCTTCTCGACCTCTAACGACGTCAGGATGGAGCGGCGCTTCTCCTCCGCCTCGGCGATCATCGTCCGGCGCTTCTCCTCCGCCTCGGATGTCACCTTTGCAGCCTCCGCCTTCACGGTGGCCATGTGCTCGTCCGCGGTGCGCTGGGCCAGTTCCAGCACCTTGACCGCAGAGCCGCTCGATGCTGGTGCGGCGGCCGGCGCAGACGAAGGCGCTGGCGCCGGGCCGACCATCGGTGCGGGTCCGGGAGCAGCAGCGGAGACCCTGTTGGCCTTGGCGACCAGCTCGTCGCGCTCTCGTTCGCGGTGGGTGAGCTCTTCCTCGACCTCGTCCAGGAAGGCATCCACCTCGTCCATGTCATATCCAAGGTGGAGCCGGACCGTCGTGAACTCCTTGTTCCGTATGTCCTCGGGTGTCATCGGCATGCGCCGACTCTAATGGCCCCTCTCATAATCGCTCCCTCCGGCTATCCGAGCGACGCGAGCGCCGGCGCCACGACGTAGATCACCACCTGCACGAGCAGGAACAACACGATGAACGAGAGGTCGATCGAGATCCCGCCAAGTCGTAACGGCGGGATGAACCGACGCAGCAGCTTCAGCGGCGGATCTGTGATCGTGTATGCGGCCTCGACGGCGATCAGCATCACGCCGTGCGGCTCATACGAGCGGGCGAACAGGAAGACGTACTCCATCACCAGCCGGAACAGCAACAGCAGCAGGAAGAGCCAGGCGAGGGTCGCGACGACCTGGGCAACGACATCCACCGGGCGAAGGGTACGTGTCAGCTCTGGTTGAAGAAGCCACCCTCGGCCAGCCGGGCCCGTTCCTCGGCGGTGACGACGACGTTGGCCGGCGAGAGCAGGAACACCTTGGCCGTCACCCGCTCGATCGTTCCGCGCAGCCCGAACACCAGGCCGGCGGCGAAGTCGACCAGCCGCTTGGCGTCGGCGTCGTCCATGTCGGTGAGGTTGATGATGACCGGGCTGCCTTCGCGGAAATGTTCACCGATCGAGCGCGCGTCGTTGTAGGACCGCGGGTGCAGCGTGGTGATCCGGTAGTCGCCCATCGAGGTCGACGTGGCCGCCCGCTTGGTCGGGGCGTCGTCACGGACGGGTTGCAGGTCACGAGCCTCGCGCTGCTCGCCCGGCTCGTCGTCGTACTCGTCGTAGGTGTCGTCGTAGCGATCCGGGTCATCCTCGACGAGGCCGAGGTACACCGCCATCTTGCGCATCGCGCCGGCCATGCTGGATAGGACCTCCACCGTCCGAGGGCTGCCGTCGCGGCCTGACGTTACCGGAGCCGTGACCGCCGTCCGAGGAGCGCGGCACCGACGCGCACGTGTGTCGCGCCGTGTCGGATGGCCGACTCCAGGTCCGCGCTCATGCCGGCCGAGATCCATGTCGCCTGTGGATAAACCGCCCGCAACCCAGCGGCGATATCGGCGAGTCGGGCGAACGCCTCGTCGGGGTCCGCGTCCAGCGGCGCGACGGCCATCACACCGCGCAGCCGCAACCGCTCGGTCCCCAGCATCTGCTCGGCCAGCGGCTCGAGCTCGGCGGCGGCCACGCCGCCACGTCCGGGCTGTGGATCCAGCGACAGCTGCAGCAGGCAGTCAAGGCTTCGACCGGCGTTCTCCGCCCCTCGCGCGAGCGCGGTCACCAGGTCGACGCGGTCGACCGAGTGAACGACGTCGGCGTACCGAGCCACCGAACGCGCCTTGTTCGTCTGGAGCCGTCCGACGAAATGCCACCTGACCGGGTGGTCCTGAACGTTCTTGAGGTCTTGGAGCGCCTGCACCTTGCGCGCGGCCTCTTGGTCGCGGTTCTCGCCGATGTCCCGGATGCCGAGCCGCGCCAGCCGGGCGACGTCCTCCGCCGGATAGGTCTTCGTCACCGCGATGATGTGCACGTCGTCGGCTGTTCGCCCGACCGCAGCGCATGCCTGACCGATGCGCTCGCGCAGCCGGCCAAACGCGGCGGCGATCTCCTCGGTCCGCGAGTCGGTCACGGCAGCCGGATGACGCCCGCGGTGCGTCCGGTGGTGGCCGCCCGCCGGTAGGAGAAGTAGTCCT
>JBEVHX010000132.1:0-20890 GCA_040510995.1 Candidatus Nanopelagicales bacterium | reverse complement strand
CTCGTTGCCGTAAGTGCGGGCGGCCGCAGCCACCTCGAGACCGATCCAGCCACCGCCGACGACCACCACCCGACGGCCACCGGTCTCGATGGCGGTCTTCAAAGTGATCGCGTGCTCGATGGTGCGCAGATAGAGCAGGTCAGCGGAGTCCGCTCCCGGGACCTCGAGTCGGCGCGGCGCCGAGCCGGTCGCCAGCAGCGCCTTGTCGAAGCGCAGCTCCCGGCTGTCGGCCAGCTGCAGGGTCTGCGCCGACGGGTCGAGAACCTCGGCCGCCGTCCCCAGCTCGAGCCGGACGTCGTTGTCCGCGTACCACTCCGGCGGCAATGCTCGAGCCTCCTCGACCGGCTTCTTGCCCAGCAAGAACTCCTTGGACAACGGAGGGCGTTCATACGGCAGCTCGGTCTCCGCAGACACGAGCACGAGCTCGCCGTCGTAGCCCTCGGTGCGCAGCGCCTCGACCGCCTTGGCCGCAGCCAGCCCGCCGCCCACGACCACATATGAGTCAGTCATCCGCCAACCTCCGCGTCATCAGGTAGTGCGGCCCGATTGGGGGGATGTCGAACTCCTCCCCCTCGGTGACGAATCCGTGCGCCGCGTAGAACGGCACGGCGGGTGTGCGGGCGTTGGCCCAGATCAGCCTGCCGCCGCGCTCGATCGCCTCGTCCACCCCACGGGTCAGCGCCGCAGTGCCGAATCCCTCACCGCGTCGCGCCGGCGCGGACGCCATCCCCCGAAGCCGCCACTGATTTGGACCCGGGCGGGTCGGGTGCGGTTCCGACAGGAACGTGGCGACGCCGACGACATCGTCGATGTCGTCGTACACGGCGACGTAGAAGGCACCCGGCTCGTCGACGAGATCCGCCTCCGACAACATCTGCCCGGGACGAAGCACCTCGAGCTGCAGCGGACGCACGACCCGGCGCGGCACGATCTCGGCCCTGGTCATGTGGCGTTGCCCACCAATCGGCTGTGCCACGTCCGCGCCGACGTGTCAGTCAGCGACGCCACTTGGTCCAGCACGACCCGCAGCCGAGCCGAGTCATCAGCAGCCTCCAAATACCCCTCGCGGAAGACGGGGTCGAGGGTTGCCGGCGCGCCAACCCGGGCCGCTTCGACCAATTCGTGCAGTACCGCGCGCTGCTCCGCATACCGACGCTCGTAGCCCGCACGCCGCATCACGAGGTGCAGCGCCACTGCCTTGAGCGCATCGCACTCGCGTCGGATCGCGCGTGGCACCACCAGATCGGCGTCGTAGCGCGCTACCGCCGCACGTCCAGCCGCCGTATGCGTCGCGCGCTCGACCTCGAGGCAGAACCGGCCGATCAGCTGGCTGGTCAGGTTCTTCAACGCAGCCATGGCCCTGAATGAGCCGTCATACGCAGCAGGCCACCACGGTTGGGCCAGCAGTCGCTGCAGTGCCTCCGTCACCTCCGACGGCTCGGCCTCCGCCGCGTAGTGCGCGACCGCGAGGGTCGCGACCTCCTCCTGCACCGAGCGGTCGGCGAGCGACCCGGGATCGACGTGGCCGGCTTGGATTCCGTCCTCGACGTCGTGCACCGAATAGGCGACGTCGTCGGCCCAGTCCATCACCTGCGCCTCGAGGCAGCGCCGACGACCTGGCGCGCCCTCCCGCAGCCAGCTGAAGACGGCAAGATCGGACGCGTACACCCCGTACTTGCGGTTGCCGTCAGCGCGGGTCCAGGGGTACTTGGTCGCGGCATCCAACGAGGCCCGGGTGAGGTTCAGCCCGACGCTTCGGCCCTCGGCGGTGGTGGTCTTCGCCTCCAACCGGGTCAGCACCCGCAGGCTTTGCGCGTTGCCCTCGAACCCGCCGCAAGCGGCTGCGAGCTCGTCCAGCGCGTCCTCGCCGTTGTGTCCGAAGGGTGGGTGGCCCAGATCGTGCGCGAGGCACGCAACCTCGACGACGTCCGGGTCGCAGCCCAGGCTCCCCGCCAGCTCGCGACCGATCTGCGCGACCTCGAGAGTGTGCGTCAGGCGAGTCCGCGGGAAATCGTTTTCCAGCGGGCCCACCACCTGCGTCTTGGCAGCCAGCCGACGCAGCGCCGCGCTGTGCAGGACTCTCGCTCGGTCTCGCTGGAACGGGGTGCGGCCGCCGCGCTTCGGCGGCTCGTGCACCCACCGCGCCCGCGCATGCTCGTCGTATGCGGCGACGCTCGGTGCCGACTCGTCGTCCGCCCAGGCCTGATTTGAGATCATCGCCCCCGACCCTAAAGCCAACGCGCTCAGCCGGAGTCCGGTCCGGCGATGCGGCACCGGTGGTTCGAGATCATCGCCCCCGACCCTCAAGCCAACGCGCTCAGCCTGAGTCCGGTCCGGCGATGAGGCACCGGTGGTTCGAGATCATCTCCCCCGACCCTCAAGCCAACGCGGTCAGCCGGAGTCCGGTCCGGCGATGCGGTACCAGAGGAAGGCCGCGGTCTCGCGCGCGATGTAGCGCAACTGGGTCTCCCGCTCTTGGACCACCGGCCCGATTCGGGTCGGCGAGCTCACCGCCTCCAGTCCGAGGTCGCTGGCCATCACGCGAGAGCGGTGCGCGTGCCAAGGATCGCTGACCAGCACGACGCGGCCCAGGCCCTCGGCCAGCAGGCCAGGTGCGACCGCCGCAAGGCTGTCGTACGTCGTGCGACCGCTCTCCACCGCGGTGATCGACTCACTCGGCACGCCGTGGCCGATCAGCCAGTCCCGCCCGGCGGCTGCCTCGGTGAAGCGGTCGCCGGCTTGCTTCCCGCCGGTGGTGACGATCATCTTGGCCACGCCGTCCTCGTAGAGATCCAGCGCGTGCTGCAGGCGCGCCTCGAAGATCGCCGACGGGCGACCGTCGTACTGGCTCGCGCCCAGCACCAGCACGGCGTCTGCCGGCCCGGCGTCGTCCTGACGGGCGACCCACCAGATGCGCGTGGCCGTGAGCAGGGGCACGAGGACCGCGACGCCAATCAGGACCAGGACAAGCGCGACCAGCGCTCGGCGCAGCAGCCGCGGTCGAGTCGCCGCTGTAGCAGGAGCATCCGAGACGGCGGTCACCTTCTGATTGTCCCCGATGACCGCGCTTGATCCGACTAGCGGGAGTCGCTGCCGCCCGTGGTCAACGCCGCACGGCCGGCCTCGAGCCGGGCGACGGGGACGCGGAACGGGGAGCACGACACGTAGTCGAGGTCGACCTCATGGAAGAAATGCACCGACTCCGGGTCCCCACCGTGTTCTCCGCAGACGCCGATGTGCAGGTCGGCGCGCGCCGCGCGCCCCTCCTCGACCGCGATCCGCATCAACCGGCCAACACCCTCGCGGTCCAGCGACTCGAACGGAGAGACACCGAAGATGCCCTTCTCGAGGTATGCGGGGAAGAACTCGGACTCGACATCGTCCCGGGAGAAACCCCAGGCGGTCTGGGTCAAGTCGTTGGTGCCGAAGGAGAAGAAGTCCGCCGACTCGGCGATCTGCCCGGCGGTGAGCGCGGCCCTGGGTAGCTCGATCATCGTGCCGATCGGCGGGTCGAGATCGACGCTGTGTGCGGCGCCCACTTCGGCCAGCACCGACTCGGCCTCCTCGCGCATGAGTTCGAGCTCCTGCACGGCGGCGACCAGCGGGATCATGATCTCGACCTTTGGTTCCCCGCCAGCAGAGAGCCTGGCAATGACGGCTTCGGCGATTGCCCGCACCTGCAACGCGATGAGGCCGGGGACCACGAGGCCGAGCCGGACCCCTCGCAGCCCAAGCATCGGGTTGACCTCGTGCAACCGCCGCACCGCGATCAGCAGCCGCCGCTCCTCCTCAGACGCCTCACCAGCACCGGCATCGGCGAGTGCCACCCGGACTGAGAGCTCGGTGAGATTCGGCAGGAACTCGTGCAGCGGGGGATCCAGCAGCCGGATCGTTACCGGAAGCCCATCCATCGCCTCGAGGATCTGTTCGAAGTCGTCGCGCTGCAGGGGCAGCAGCGCGTCCAAGGCGGCGATCCGTTCGTTGTCGCTGTCGGCAAGGATGAGGCGTTCGACGTGCACCCGCCGGTCCCCCAGGAACATGTGCTCGGTCCGGCACAGCCCGATCCCCTCGGCACCCATCCGGCGGGCCCGCTCAGCGTCCTCAGCAGTGTCGGCGTTCGCGCGCACCCGCAGCCGTCGCGCCGTGTCGGCGTGCTTCATCAACCGGTCAACCGCCAGCACGAGGTCGTCGGCGTCAACGGCCGTCGTCGACAGCCGACCCTCGAAGTACTCGACCACGGGGGACGGCACCACGGCGACCTCGCCGACGAACACCTCGCCGGTCGTGCCGTCGATGGAGACCAGGTCGCCCTCCGCGACGACCACTCCGCCGGGTGCGGTCATCCGTCGGGTCTTTGTATCCACGTCCAGCTCTTCGGCGCCGCATACGCAGGTCTTGCCCATGCCGCGCGCGACCACCGCCGCGTGCGAGGTCTTGCCGCCACGGCTGGTGAGGATGCCGACCGCCGCGATCATGCCGTCGAGGTCGTCCGGGTTGGTCTCGCGGCGGACCAAAATGACCTGCTCGCCCCGAGCCGTCCACTCGACAGCCGTCGCCGAGCTGAACACGACCTTGCCCACGGAGGCTCCGGGCGAGGCGCCCATGCCACGAGCGAGGCGCTCGCGGGCGCCGGACTCGTCGAACCGGGGAAACATCAGCTGCGCCAACTGCGCACCGTTGACGCGCTGCAGGGCCTCGTCGGGGTCGATGAGCCCCTCGTCGACAAGCTGAGTCGCGATCCGGAACGCGGCTGCCGCAGTGCGCTTGCCAACCCGGGTCTGGAGCATCCAGAGCTTGCCGCGCTCGATGGTGAACTCGATGTCGCACAGGTCGCGATAGTGCTTCTCCAGTGTCGACATGATGCCCATGAGCTCGTTGTGGGAGTCGGGGTCCAGCCGTTCGAGCTCCGCGAGCGGCAGCGTGTTGCGGATCCCAGCGACCACGTCCTCGCCTTGCGCGTTCGGCAGGTAGTCGCCGTAGACGCCCTGGTGCCCGGACGCCGGGTCGCGGGTGAACGCCACACCGGTCCCCGAGTCGTCGCCCAGGTTGCCGAAGACCATCGCCACCACATTGACCGCGGTCCCGAGATCGGCGGGAATGCGCTCCTGACGTCGGTACAGCTTGGCTCGGTCCGTGTTCCAGGAGTCGAAGACTGCGCGGATGGCGAGCGTCAGCTGCTCGGTCGGGTCCTGTGGGAACTCTCGGCCGGCGTGCTCGCGCACGACGCTCTTGAACTCGTCGACCAGCGCACGCAGGTCGGCTGCATCGAGCTCGAGGTCGTTGGTGACACCCTTGCGCTGCTTGGCGGCTTCCAGCCGCTCCTCGAAGTGCTCGCCGTCGATCGCCAGCACGGTCCTACCGAACATCTGCAGCAGGCGACGGTAGGAGTCCCAGGCGAAGCGCTCGTTGCCGGACTGCGCGACCAACCCGTCGAGCGAGGCGTCGGACAGCCCGACGTTCAGGACGGTCTCCATCATCCCGGGCATGGAGAACTTCGCTCCGGACCGCACGGACACCAGCAGCGGGTCGCTCGGGTCTCCGAGGCTTCGCCCCATCCGCTTCTCCAGCGCCGTCAGGTGCTCGGCGATCTCATCGCTCAACCCGGCCGGCTCGGCCCCCGATTCGAGGTAAACCCGGCAGGCATCCGTCGTCACGATGAAGCCGGGCGGTACCGGGAGGCCAATGTTCGTCATCTCGGCGAGGTTGGCACCCTTGCCGCCCAGCAGGTCCTTGAGGTCCTTGTTTCCCTCGGTGAAGTCGTAGACGTACTTGGGCACGCCGGTCACCCCTCGCTCGAGACACTGACGCGAAACAAGCCGTGGCTTGCCTCGTTGCCCGAGCCTATCGACGTCCCGGCATTCAGCCGCCGGAGTGGGCGAGCTCGGCACCCGCCGGGACGATGAGCTCCTCGGGGTCGTCAAGCCATCCGTCCGGCAGCGCGACTTTGCGGGTCGGCGTCGTCCGGCCGCGCGGCAGACCGATGATCTGCTCGGGATAAGGCTCGGTCGGCTCGATCCGGCCGAGCAATTGGTCCAGCTGCTCCAGCGAGTCGACCAGCCCCAGCGCGTGCCGTGTTTCCGAACCCACCGAGAACCCCTTCAAGTACCACGCCATGTGCTTGCGCATGTCGCGGATGCCCTTGTCCGGGCCGTATGCCTCCACCAGCAGCTCCGCGTGCCGTCGCAGAATGCGGGTGACCCGACCGGCGTCCGGAAGTGCCGGGGGCGGCCGACCGTCGAAGGCGGCGGCCAGCTCACCGAACAGCCATGGCCGTCCGAGGCAGCCACGACCGACCACGACGCCGTCGCAGCCCGTCTCGTGGACCATGCGTACCGCGTCCTCCGCCTCCCAGATGTCGCCGTTGCCGAGCACGGGAATCTCGAGTGAGTCCTTCAGCCGCGCGATGGCCAGCCAGTCGGCGGTGCCGCCGTACAGCTGAGCCGCCGTGCGCCCGTGCAGGGCCACCCAGGCAGCACCCTCGTCCTGCGCTATCCGACCCGCATCCAGGTAGGTGAGACGCTCGTCGTCGATACCCTTGCGGATCTTCACCGTGACCGGCACCCGATCGTCGGCCGCCGCAACCGCGGCCCGCACAATCGCCCGGAACAGTCGGCGTTTGTATGGGAGCGCGGACCCGCCGCCCTTGCGTGTGACCTTGGGGACCGGACAGCCGAAGTTGAGGTCGATGTGGTCGGCCATCTCCTCGGTCACGACCATGCGGACCGCTTGAGCGACGACGGCCGGATCGACGCCATAGAGCTGCATCGACCGAGGTGACTCATCCGCGTCGAAGCGCACCATCCGCATCGTCTCGGCGTCGCGCTCGACCAACGCGCGGGAGGTGATCATCTCGCAGACATACAGGCCCGCGCCGTACTCGCGGCACAGCCGGCGAAAAGCGACGTTGGTGATGCCGGCCATCGGCGCCAGCACGACTGGCGGCCACAGCGAGTGTTCGCTGAGCCGCAGCGGCGCGATCGTCGACATGGCGACTGCAGCCGTCCTGCCGTGCTCGCGGTCGTCGCCTCCCCGGCCCCGCGTCGCAACGCCTGCGTCGCTCACGCCGCAACGACCTGAAGGGACGTGTGCTGAGCCATCACGTCGAAGTCACGATCGTGGTGAAGCAGCGGCACCTCGTGCCGGATGGCGATGGCCGCGATGAGGCAGTTTGTCGTCGATCGCGGTGGGTCCCCGGCTCGCCGACACGCCTCGAACAGCTCGACCGCCGCTTCGACGTCCGTCCGCGGCACCATCGCAAGGTGGTCGCACGAATCCAGCGCGGCGCGTAGCCGCGATCGTTCTCGGCGTGAGGCTGCGGTCGCGAGCAGCTCGAGAATCACCGGATCGGTTGTCGCGAGCGGCTCCTGGTCGAGGACACTCGCGCGGAGCCGCACGTGAGTGGGACTTCCAGTGGCACGGACGAACTCCACCCACGCCGACGTGTCGATCAACACGATCAGCCAGCCGAGCGGCGATCTTCCGACGCCCGCACCTCGTTGGCGTCCTCGTCCAGCCGCTCAGTGTCGACCCCCGCCATCGCCTCTCGGAATCTGCTGAATCGTTCTTCATCGCCAGCCATGAGCTCTTCGTGGCCTTCGAGCTTCATCGACCCTTGAAGGGCAAGTATCTCCTCGCGCGTCAGGGTTGGCCGGACAACCTTGCGCAAGGCGAAGTCCACAGCCTCCCGTTTTGTCGTGAGCGCGTTCTGCTTCATGACCGTCGCGATCAGCTCGTCGTCGATGTCGATGTTGGTGCGAGTCACATACACCACCGTACACCTCGATGTGTCTCGGCAGAATCGCTGGTCGTGGACCCACTCCGTCGGATCGAGGCGATCGCGACCGCGCTGCCCGAGGCCGAGCGGGTCGACATCGAGGCGTGGGGTGGCGAGCCGACCTTCCGTGTCCGCGGCAAGAACTTCGTCTTCGCCGGCGGCGACGGGCTCGGCATCAGCGTCAAACTCCCCAAGCCCGAGGCGGAGGCGCTGGTGGCGACAGATCCGCGGGCGGAGCCGACCGGCTACGGCCTCGGTCGCCACGGTTGGGTGTCGATCGGCATCGGGGCCGATGCCGACGATCAGCGCTGGATTCTGGTCGAGGAGTTGATCCGCACGTCGTACTGCATGGTCGCCCCCAAGCGGCTCGCTGCCCAGGTCGACTCAGGGACTCCTCGCTGAACGGGCCCTCCGAGCGCAATTGCGCGCCGATGCCCGAACCCGAACGAAGAACCGCACTCAGCAGATCGGCAGCCGCTCCTTGAGCCAGCCCTCGACGGCGTCGATGCCGACGCGGACCTGATCCATCGAGTCGCGCGACCGGATCGTGACCGCGTTGTCCTCGAGGGTCTCGAAGTCGACGGTGATGCAGAACGGCGTGCCGATCTCGTCCTGCCGGCGATACCGCCGCCCGATCGCCTGGGCGTCGTCGAACTCCACGTTCCACGACGTGCGCAGCACGGCCGCGAGGTCACGCGCCTTCGGTGACAAGTCGACGTTGCGCGACAGGGGCAGCACCGCAGCCTTGACCGGCGCGATCCGCGCATCGAGGCGCATCACGGTGCGCTTGTCCAGGCCGCCCTTGGTGTTGGGCGCCTCGTCCTCGTCGTATGCGTCGAGCAGGAATGCGAGCACCGCCCGAGTCAGACCGGCGGCGGGCTCGATGACGTAAGGCACCCAGCGCTCGTTCTTGTCCTGGTCGAAGTAGGACAGGTCGACGCCGGAGTGCTTGGTGTGCGTGGTGAGGTCGAAGTTGGTGCGGTTGGCGATGCCCTCGAGCTCGGCGAACTCGGTGCCGCCGAACTGGAAGCGGTACTCGATGTCGACCGTGCGCTTCGAGTAGTGCGAGAGCTTCTCCTTCGGGTGCTCGAACAGGCGCAGGTTGTCGGGGTTGATCCCGAGGTCGACGTACCAGTCCCAGCGCGCCTTCAGCCAGTAGTCGTGCCACTCCTCGTCGGTACCTGGCTCGACGAAGAACTCCATCTCCATCTGCTCGAACTCACGGGTGCGGAAGATGAAGTTGCCCGGTGTGATCTCGTTGCGGAAGGACTTGCCCACCTGCCCGATGCCGAACGGAGGCTTCTTGCGCGCCGACGCCATGACGTTGGCGAAGTTCACGAAGATGCCCTGCGCGGTCTCGGGCCGCAGATAGTGCAACCCCTCGTCGCTCTCGATCGGACCGAGGTGGGTGCGCAGCAGGCCGTTGAACATCCGCGGCTCGGTGAACTGGCCCTTCACCCCGCAGTTCGGACAGTTGACGTCCTTCAGCCCGTTCGCCGGCGGGTGCTTGTGCTTCCCCTCGTATGCCTCCTCGAGCTGATCGGCCCGAAAGCGATGGTGGCAGGACAGGCACTCGGTCAGCGGGTCCACGAATGCGTCGACGTGACCGGAGGCGACCCAGACGTCGCGCGCCAGGATGACCGCGGAGTCGACGCCCACGATGTCGTCGCGGCCCTGGACGATCGTCTTCCACCACTGCCGCTTGATGTTCTCCTTGAGCTCGACGCCCAACGGGCCGTAGTCCCAGGCGGACCGGGTGCCGCCGTAGATCTCGCTCGACGGGTACACGAAGCCCCGTCGCTTGGACAGGCTGACGATGGTGTCGACGCGGTCGACCACGGTGGCTCGCTCCATCCGGCTGGGTGTCGGCGGACACAACCCGGCCTGCGCTGTGCTGGCTAGTGGCCAGAAGGGTAGACGAGCAGCTCCCGGACCTCGTCGTCGGTGGTCTGCCGGAAGTCGTCGTAGGCGTAGCCGACCGCGAGGAAGGGTCGTGGGGTCGCCAGGCAGACGACCTCGTCGGCTTCGGTCGCCAGCTCGTCGACCGTGTCGCGCGGGCCGACCGGCACGGCGACGATCACCCGCCGGGGCGGGCCCAGCGCCGGCAGCACCCGAACCGCAGCGCGCATCGTCGCACCGGTCGCCAGTCCGTCATCGACCAGCACGACCTCGCGTCCCGTCACGTCGATGGGCGCTCGGCCCGGTCGGTACACGGCCTCACGCCGCGCACACTCGGCAAGCTGCTCCTTCGCCAGTTGCGCGATGACGTGTGCACTGATCGCCGCGCGCCGCCGGACGTCCTCGTTGACCACGGGGTCGGCGCCCGCTGCCACGGCGCCAACCGCCAGCTCCTCGTGTCCTGGGACGCCGAGCTTGCGCACCACCAAAGCATCGAGTTCGGCCTTGAGGACGGCGGCCACCTCCGCCGCCACGACCACCCCGCCCCGCGGCAGGCCGAGCACGACCAGCAGGTCATTGTCGGCGATCCGGCCGCGCAGCTCGGTGGCCAGCGCGCGGCCGGCGTCGCGGCGATCCGCAAACCTGGATCTCACGACCGTGTCACGGCAGGTCCGTGTCCACTGTGGGCGCCGCGGCCTCGCCCAACGAGACCGATCCAGCATCGGCGGCGAGCGCGGTGCGCCCGTCGAGAACCGGACCGCCCATCCCGCGGGTGACGAGGGTCTCGTATGCGCTCGGCTCGTCCAGCGCCGTCGAAAGTACCGGCACGGCGTGCAGCTTGACGTCCCAGTCGCTGAGCGCCCGCCGGTAGGCGCCGACCGACTGCCACTCGGTGGTCAGCGACCACAGCGTCGGGTCGTCGGTCGACCGGCCGACCCGACCCGACACGAAACCGGTACAGGCCGCGAGCAGGTCGAGGGCCCCCGTGATCTCCCGGAGGAAGCGTGGCCCGTCGCCGGCCGGCACGTGATGACGGGTCACGACGAGCATCGGACCTCCTGGGACGATGACTGCACCATCCTTCCCTCGCCCGACCCGGAGGTCACGTGCCTACCCCGCCGCAGCCCGAGTCCTTCCGCGCCTCCCTGGATCGGGTGAGCCGGCCGTGGCTGCTGCGGTTGACGAGGCTGCCGCGGCCACTGCTGCTCGTGGTCACGATCGCGGTGTCGTTCGGCGGCCTGCTGTTGCCGGGGTTCGCCGGCGCCGTGCTGCTGCTGCTGCTCGCGCTGTTCTTCGGCTGGCTGCTGTTGCTGGCCTGGCCGCTGCTCAGCGATGGCGGCCGGCTGCTCCGGGGAATCGTCGTGCTGGCCCTTCTCGGCGGTGCCATCGCGAAGGCCATCGGCAGCTGGGGCTGAGCGCGCTCAACCGCGACGGGCGCAGCCTGACCCAGTGGTCTGCCACATCTTCCTCGGCGGCGTCCGTGTTGACGTGACGGCCACGCACGCCGACGGATCGCCCACAGCGTCGGGGCCTTCGTGCGGACCTTTTGACAATGGTTGTCAACACCATCGACAATGATTGTCATGTCGCTCACGGCGCGAAAGGCCGCGGCCGTTGTGCTCGCCGTGGCTACCGCCGTCGCTCTCGGCGCCTGCGCTGCCGATGGCGAGGCCGCGAGTGACGGGGCCGGCAACGGGACTCTCGACGTGGTTGCCTCGTTCTACCCGCTGGCATACCTGGTCGAGCAGGTCGGCGGTGAGCGGGTGTCCGTGAGCAGCCTGACCAAGCCTGGCGCCGAGCCGCACGACCTCGAGCTCACCGCGACCGACGTCGCGAGCGTCGCCGACGCGGACCTGGTGGTGTACCTGTCCGAGTTCCAGCCCGCCGTCGACGAGGCGGTCGCCGCCGAGGCCGCAGATCAGGCGTGGGATGCGGCCGCATACGCCGACTTGTCGCTCAAGATCGAGGGCGGCGAGGGCAACACCGTCGACCCACACTTCTGGCTGGACCCGCAGCGCTACTTAGACGTGTCGGACGCGCTCGCCGACGCACTCGCGGAGGTAGACACAGCCGGTGCCGACGCATTCACGGCGAACGCAGCGAGGTTGCGCGCCGAGCTTGAAGCGCTCGACGACGAGTGGGCCTCGGGCACCGCCAGCTGCGAGAGCCGCGATCTGGTCACCAGCCACACCGCCTTCGGCTACCTCGCCGATCGCTACGACTTCACCCAGCTCGGCATCGCCGGGCTAACCCCCGAGGCGGAGCCCACGCCGGAAGCCCTGGCCGCCGCTGCAGACTTCGTCCGCGACCACAGCGTCCGCACCATCTACTTCGAGACGCTGGTCAGTCCGGCGATCGCCGAGACGGTGGCCGCCGAGGCCGGCGCCGATACCGCGATGCTCGACCCCCTCGAAGGACTGACGGACGAGTCGGCCGGTGGCGACTACCTCGAGGTGATGCGCACGAACCTCGAGACCGTCCGGCGCGGACAGGCCTGCACATGAGCCAGCCCTTGATCCGACTCAGCGCCGGCGTCATCGGCTACGCCGGCATCCCGGCCGTCTCCGGAGTCGACCTCGAGCTGCATCGAAGCGAGGTGATCGCGGTCCTCGGTGCCAACGGGTCGGGCAAGTCGACGCTGGTGAAAGGCATCCTCGGCCTGGCCGACCTGATGAGCGGCGTGCTCGAGCTGTTCGGCGAGCCGGCGTCCGCCTTCCGCGACCGGGCGCGCATCGGCTACGTCCCGCAGCGGCACACGGTCGGCGGGATCGTGCCGTCGAACGTCGATGAGGTGGTCGCGTCCGGGCGACTCGGCAGGCAACGCCGGTTCCGGCGCGCAACCGCCTCCGACCGACATGCGGTCGCGCACGCGATCGAGGTCGTCGGGCTGACCGGCTTCGAACGGCGACCGATCACGGAGCTGTCCGGCGGCCAGCAGCGGCGCGTGCTGATCGCCCGTGCACTCGCCGGGGAGCCGGAGGTGCTGGTCATGGACGAGCCGCTGGCCGGGGTCGACCTGGCCAACCAGGGCTACCTCGCCAGCACGCTGAAGCACCTGGTCACCCACGAGGGCACGACGATCCTGCTGGTCGCGCACGAGCTCGGGCCCGTGCAGTCGCTGGTGACCCGAGGTGTGGTCATGCGAGACGGCTCCGTCGAGTACGACGGACCGCTGGACGAACCGCATCGTCGATGGACGATCCACGACCCGCACCCGCACAGCCCCGACCGGCAGGTCGAGGGCCTCGGACTCTCCGGATAGGCCGGCCGTGGAGTTCCTGCAGTACGAGTTCATGCAGCGGGCGATGCTCGCCGCGCTGATGGTCGGTCTGGCGGCTCCCGCCGTCGGAATCTCGATCGTGCAGCGTCGGCTCGCGCTCATCGGCGACGGGCTTGGGCACATCGCGCTCACCGGGGTCGCGGTCGGTTTGCTGACGAGTCGGTCGCCGGTCGCGGTCGCTCTCGTCGCCGCCGTTGTCGGCGGCGTCGTCGTCGAGCTGATCCGAGACCGTGGCCGAACCAGCGGCGACATCGCGTTGGCGATCCTGTTCTATGGCGGGATCGCCGGCGGCGTCGTGATCATCAGCCAGTCACCGGGCGGCACGCCTGGCAATCTCAACGCGTACCTATTCGGTGCGATCACCACCACCACGCGTGGCGATCTGCTTGTCTTCGCCGCGTTGACCGTGGTCGTCCTCCTGCTCTGCCTCGGTCTCAGGCGTGAGCTGTTCGCAGTCAGCAACGACGAGGAGTTCGCCCGCGCAGCCGGTTTGCCGGTCCTCGGACTGAATTTGCTGTTGTCGGTGCTCACCGCAACGACGGTCGTGCTCTCCATGCGTGTCGTGGGCCTGCTGCTCATCAGCGCGCTGATGGTCGTGCCGGTCGCGACCGCGACGCTGGTCAGCCGCAGCTTCCGCAGCACGCTCGTGCTCAGCATGGCCATCGGACTGCTCGTCTCCACGTCCGGCGTTGCCGCGTCGTACTACGCGGACACTCCGTCCGGCGGGACGATCGTGCTGCTGGCCATCGGCCTGTTCGCAGTCTTCGCCGTGGCGGTCGCGCTGCGCGAGTTCGTCCGGCGTCGGCAGGCTGTGCCATCCCAACGTCCCGCCCAGTCCTGAAAGGTTGGTGTCCTCGGTGGCCAGCAGCGTGACGGTGCCGGGTGTGCGCGCGACCAAGCAACGTACGGCCGTGGTCGGTCTCCTCGAACGGGTCGACGACTTCCGCAGCGCGCAGGACCTGTACGAGATGCTGCGTCGGCGCAAAGCCAGCATCGGGCTGACCACGGTGTACCGCACGTTGCAGGCCTTGGCCGAGTCCGGTGACGTCGACGTCCTGCGCACCGACGACGGCGAGTCGCTCTACCGGTTGTGCCGCGGCGGCCGGCAGCACCACCACCACATGCATCTCGTGTGCCGCCGCTGCGGCAGGGCCGTCGAGGTCGAAGGGCCGGAGGTCGAGCAATGGGCGCACCGGCTGGCCGAGGAGCACGGCTGGTCCGACGTCAGCCACAACGTCGAGATCTTCGGCACGTGTGAGGAGTGCGCCGCTGCGCCCACGTCGTGATGCCTACCGCGTCGTCACGAGCCGGTGGATCTCCGCCTCGACCTCGTCGACGGTGGCGACGACACGGGTGAACGGCACGCGTACCGCGTATCCGCCGGTCGGACCCACGATCCTCAGCTCCAACCCGTGCGGATCGACATGTGTCGCCTGGACCAACCAACGACATGAGTCCACACCGATCGTGGGATCTTCCCGCCGCGCCAGGAGTAGCAGATCGTCGGCATGCTCCTCGGTCACATGCTGTAGCAGGCCGTCGCGGTAGAGAGACCAGGTATCCGGCCTCGCGTCCACGTACGCAGCGAGATCGACGCCGGACCAGAGCGACCCGGCCTGCGGTGCGCAGGTCAGAACGCCGGAAAGCGCTAGGCGTGCGAATGCCAGCACGTCCGTGCCGATGCGCAGGCCGTGGTCGGCCAAGCACTTCCGATGGTTGTCGATGGCCGAGGCAGTCGACCCTTCGTACCGCACCATCACCGGGCGGCCGTGGAGCAGCACTGCGATCTCGGCGGACTCGACCCGCAGCGCGAGCGGGTGCGTGCGGCTGACCCATTCCGCGGCCGCGGACCGCTGGGGCAGGACCAGCACCGGCTCACCGTCGTCATCGACGTAGGTCACGGGCGCGCTGAGGACGGCGCCGTAGACAGCCAGCCCGTGGTGGTTTCCGAGCACCACGGTCCGCGCACTGACCGCATCCCGGGGACCGGGCACACGTGGCGCGCTGCTCACGCGACCGCCTGCAGCAGCTGGTGGTACCTGTACTCAAGGTCCATCGGTAACCCTTGCATAGTAGGTTAGGCTTACCTAATCGCTAGAGTCGGGAGGCGGTGCGTGCATCACCAGCCCATCCCCGACGTAAGCCCACTTGGACTGCGCGGGTGGAGATCGCCGCGCACCGCTGGCCCGAGCGACTTGGGACACTGACCCCATGGGCCACGACCACGGGGCGACCAGCGCAGCCGCCACGCATCGCGGTCGACTGGCCGCGGCGCTCGTCATCGCCTTGGCCGTGTTCCTGGTCGAGGTGGTCGGCGGCATCGTTTCCGGGAGCCTGGCCGTGCTCGCGGATGCCGGTCACATGCTCACGGACATCGTCGGCCTGTCAGCCGCGTTGACCGCGATCGCCTGGGCACAGCGCACCCCGTCGGCGAGCCGAACCTTCGGCAACTACCGGATCGAGATCCTCGCGGCCTTGCTCAACGGCGTGCTGCTCTGTGTGGTCGCCGCTCTCGTTGTCGTCGAGGCGATCCGTCGACTGGGTGACCCGCCGGCGACCGACGCATCGCTGATGCTGGTGATCGGCATCGTCGGCATCGGCGCGAACCTCGTCGCCCTCCAGCTGCTGCGACCAGGCCAAGCGGTCAGCCTGAACATCCGCGGCGCATACCTCGAGGTGCTCGGCGACCTGCTCGGATCGATCGCCGTCGTGGTTGCGGCGATCGTGATGCTCGTCACCGATTGGGGCCGGGTCGACGCGGTCGCATCCTTGGTGATTGTGGCGCTGATGTTGCCGCGGGCGATCGGGCTGCTGCGCGCGACGGCCCACGTGCTGCTCGAGGGCAGCCCAGACGACGTGGTGCTCGACGACGTGCGCCAGCACCTGCTGGGCGTGCACGGGGTGATCGACGTGCACGACTTGCACGTTTGGTCGATCACCAGCGGGATGCCGGTGATGTCGGCGCACATCGTGGTCGCCGAGGACACCATGCGCGACGGCGGGCGTCTGCTCGACCGGCTGGGCTCGTGCTTGGCCGAGCACTTCGACGTCGAGCACTCGACCTTCCAGCTCGAGCCGGCTGGCCATGACGACCACGAGGGCGCCCGGCACACCTGAACTCGTGCATGATCACGGCGGGGGGGTTTCTGCTCCTCGCCGTGATCATGCACAAACTCGTGCACGACTCAGGCCGAGGGAATCCCCGCGTTCGGCAGCGCGCCGCCGTACCTGCGGTCGCGAGCCGCATACACCTCGATAGCGCGCCACAACGTGCGCCGGTCGACGTCCGGCCACAGCACGTCGAGGAAGACCAGCTCGGCGTAGGCGGACTGCCAGAGCATGAAGTTCGAGATGCGCTGCTCCCCTGACGAGCGCAGGAACAGGTCCACGTCGGGCAGCTCGGGCTCGTCGAGATAGCGCGCGAAGATTTTCTCGTCGACCTTGTCGGGATCAAGTCGACCGGCACGAGCCTCTGCGGCGATCCGCGCCGCGGCGTCGGCGATCTCGGCCCGACCGCCGTAGTTCACGCACATCGTCAGCGTCAACGTCGTGTTGCTGGCGGTCAGCCGCTCGGCCTCCTCCAGCTCGTCGATGACCGACTTCCACAGCCTCGGACGCCGGCCGGCCCATCGAACTCGAACACCCATCGCGTGCATCTCGTTGCGCCGACGCCGGATGACGTCGCGGTTGAAGCCCATGAGGAACCGCACCTCGTCGGGCGAGCGCCGCCAGTTCTCTGTCGAGAACGCGAACGCGGACACATGCCGCACGCCGATCTCGATGGCGCCCTCGACCAGGTCGAGCAGCGCCGCCTCACCGGCCTCGTGCCCGGCGGTGCGCGGCAGACCGCGCTGCTTGGCCCAGCGGCCGTTGCCGTCCATCACCACCGCGACGTGCTGAGGCACCAGGGCACGTGGGACCGCGGGCGGCGCAGCGCCGCTCGGGTGCGCGCTCGGCGGACGCACGTCGCGTCTTCTCATGGCACCGGCTCCACGAAGGATCGCTCGAGCTCCCACTCGTCGCGTAGCCGTACGCCGCCGATGCCCAGCATCGGGATCGACGGCTTGATTGCACGGGCAGTGTCGACTGCCCCGAGATGAACCGCCACCAATCGCAGCCCGCAATGCAGGTAGAACGCCAGCGCGTCGACGTTGTCGTTGGTCGTGACCAGCCACACCCGCCAGCAGGCCCGCCGGTCAGCCTCGCGAATCGCGGCCTCCAACAGGGCCCGGCCGACCCCCTGCCTTGGTTCGAGAGCGTCGATCGTCACGACCTCGAGCGCGCCGCCCTTGACGTCGTAGGTGAGGACGCCAGCCGGCTCCTCGTCGATCGTGGCGATGAAGCCAGGCTGTCGGGCGGCGTCATGCTCGACACCCCGGCTTACCACCGTGGTGTCGCCCCACGAAGCGACCAGTGCCGCGACCACGAACGGGGCGTCGGCCGGCTCGATCGGTCGGGTCGGGATGGTGCGCATGCTCAGGCCCGTTCCACCAGACGCAGCGAGCGCAAGCCGCGTTCGAGATGCCACTGCAGGTAGGCGGCCACGATCCCGCTCGCCTCCCGCCGATCCCGGTCGGAGGAGACGTCCGCCGTCTCCCAGTCGCCGGACAGCAGCGCGGCCATGAGATCGACCGTGCCGTTCGACGGCGAGGCGGCGCCGGCCGGGCGGCAGGGCGAGCACGACATCCCGCCGGCTGCGACCACAAATGCCGTATGCGGACCCGGCGCGCCACAGCGGGCGCATACCTCGAAGGAGGGGGCGTATCCCGCGACGGCGAGCGAACGCAGCAGGTAGGCGTCGAGCACCAACCCGGGTGCGTGCTCGGCGCCCGCCAGCGCGCGCAGCCCACCGACGAGCAGCAAGAACTGCTGCACCGCAGGCTCCTTCTCCACGTCGGTGAACCGCTCGGCGGTCTCGAGCATCACCTGACCAGCGGTGTAGCGGGGGTAGTCGGTCGTGAGCCGCGCGCCGTAGGACGTGAGCGACTCGGCCTGCGTGACGATGTCGAGGCTGCGGCCCGTGTGAAGTTGGACGTCGACATGCGTAAACGGCTCGAGCCGCCCGCCGAACTTCGACGTCGTCCGGCGCACGCCCTTGGCGACAGCCCGGACCCGCCCGTTGTGCCGGGTCAGCAAGGTGATGATGCGGTCGGCCTCACCGAGCTTGTGGGTGCGCAGCACGACACCCTCGTCCCGGTAGAGGCCCACCGCCCGATCCTCCCACTCGATCGGCCGCCCACGCCCTCCGCAACGATGTCCCGCCGCATCGGATACATGGACGTTCCAGCACAGACATCAGGGCGGGCAACCGCACGATGTGCCGCCGATTCGGTCTCACCGATGCGACGGCACATCGTGGCGAACAGGGTGGGTCAGCGTTCGGCGCGGTTGACGGCGGAGACGACCGCCTTGAGCGACGCGGTCACGATGTTGGGGTCGATGCCGACGCCCCACAGCACGCGATCGCCGACCGCGCATTCCAGGTATGCGGCCGCCTTGGCATCGCCGCCCGCCGAAAGCGCATGCTCCTTGTAGTCGAGCACCCGCACGTCGACACCGTAAGCGCCAAGTGCGTTGCAGAAGGCCGCGATCGGCCCGTTGCCCGTGCCGTCGAGGGTGATCTCGCTAGCGCCGTCCGTGAGCACGACGGTGAGCGTGTCGACCTGGTCGACCGCCGACGCCTGCGACAGGGACCTCAGCGAGAACCGGCCCCACGGCGCCGCCGGGTTCGGCAGGTACTCGTCGGTGAATGCCTCCCACATCTGCGTCGGCGTCACCTCACCGCCGTCCACGTCGGTGCGCCGCTGGATCACGCCGCTGAACTCGATCTGCAGCCGACGCGGCAGGTCCAGCGCGTACTCCGACTTCATGATGTATGCGACGCCGCCCTTGCCGGACTGGCTGTTCACCCGGATCACGGCCTCGTAGGTGCGCCCGACGTCGTGCGGGTCGATCGGCAGGTACGGGACTGCCCACACGACCTCGTCTCGCGACCGGCCGACCGCAGCGCAGTCTCGGTCGAGCGCCTCGAATCCCTTTTTGATGGCGTCCTGGTGGCTGCCGGAAAACGAGGTGTAGACGAGGTCGCCGCCGTAGGGATGCCGCTCGTTGACCGGCAGCTGGTTGCAGTACTCCACCGTGCGCCGGATGTCGTCGATATCGCTGAAGTCGATCTCCGGCTCGATCCCGTGCGCGAACACGTTCATCCCGAGGGTGACCAGGCAGACGTTGCCGGTCCGCTCACCGTTCCCGAACAGGCAGCCCTCGATCCGATCAGCTCCCGCGAGGTACCCGAGCTCGGCTGCGGCTACCGCCGTTCCGCGGTCGTTGTGCGGGTGCAGCGACAGCACGACATCGTCGCGGTAGGACAGGTGACGGCTCATCCACTCGATGGAGTCCGCATACACGTTGGGCGTCGCCATCTCGACCGTCGCGGGCAGGTTGACGATGGTGCGGAAGTCGGCCGAAGGCTTCCACACGTCGTTGACTGCGTTGCAGACCTCGACCGCGAACTCGAGCTCGGTGCCCGTGTAGGACTCCGGGGAGTACTCGAAGCGGATGTCGACGCCGGGCACCATCTCGACCAGCTTCTGGCAGAGCTTGGCACCTTCGACCGCGATTGCAGTGATGCCGTTGCGGTCCTCACCGAACACGACCCGCCGCTGCAGCGTCGACGTCGAGTTGTACAGGTGCACAACCACCTTGCGCGCCCCGCGAAGCGACTCGTAGGTGCGCTCGATCAGGTGCTCACGTGCCTGGGTCAGCACCTGGATCGTGACGTCGTCCGGGACCAGGTCCTCCTCGATCAGCTGCCTGATGAAGTCGAAGTCGGTCTGGCTCGCGCTCGGGAAGCCGACCTCGATCTCCTTGTAGCCCATCGACACGAGCAGGTCGAACATCCGCCGTTTGCGCGCTGGGGTCATCGGGTCGATCAGGGCTTGGTTGCCATCGCGCAGGTCGACGGCGCACCACAGCGGAGCCTTGCTCATCCGCTTGGTCGGCCAGGTGCGGTCCGGCAGGTCGATCGGAGTGAACGGGACATACTTGTGGATCGGCATGCCACTGGGCTGCTGCGGCTGGCCGTGAACGGTTCGCGCACCCGCGGATGCCTCGACCGGCGCGCGGACGGCGGCCGGATGACCCTGGACGAGCGGTGACTCGAACTCTGCGTTGCTCACGAAGCTTGCTCCCTCTCGGATGCCAGTCACGAAGACGGCCAGCGCGTACGCCGATCACCGCGCCGAGGGAGCCAGCCGTTAGAGGCCCTCGTCGCGGCGGAGAAGGAGGAGTCCGAACCGCACGAACGGGAGCCTAGCGGGTCGACGTCCACCACCGACACCCGGCCGCGTTCACCGCGATCTGACACGCAGCCCCGACACGCCGCCGCACCACCCGTCATCATCAAGATCGACAAGGGCGGCGCCTAGTCTTGAGCCGTTCCAGATCTTGTGGTCGGATGACGACGTGACCTCGAGCGCCGCCGACTTCCCCTCCCGGTTGCGGCAGCACGGACTTCGTGTCACCGCTCCTCGGGTCGCGGTGCTCGAGGCCCTCATGTCCGTCCCGCACGCGTCGGTCGACGTCGTCCAGGCGAGCGTCCGCGAGCGGATCGGGTCAGTCTCGACCCAGGCGGTCTATGACGTGCTCGCAGCTTTCGAGAAGACCGGTCTGGTTCGGCGCATCGAACCCGCCGGTCACCCAGCACGCTTCGAGACGCGGGTGCACGACAACCACCACCACCTGGTCTGCCGGAGCTGCGGGCGCATCGACGACGTCGACTGCGTCGTCGGCACAGCGCCGTGCCTGGACGCCAGCGCGGAGCTGGGCTTCGTGGTGGACGAAGCGGAGCTCACGTTCTGGGGGCTTTGCCCGGCCTGCTCGAGCTGACGATCAGAAGCCGAGGCGGCGCAGCTGCTTCGGGTCGCGTTGCCAGTCCT
>JBEVHX010000131.1:0-17160 GCA_040510995.1 Candidatus Nanopelagicales bacterium | reverse complement strand
TCCGCTTCGAAATGCTCGGCCGGCGGCAACATCGAGACCATCATCGGCGCCTCGGTCTGACCGAAAAACTGCCCCATCACCGGTCCGATCCGATGCAACGCCTCCTCGAGCCGCTCCACCGACATCGGCGCCGCGCCGTACCAGAAACATTGCAGTGAGGACATGTCCGTCGCATCCAGCTCGGGCCGGGCCAGCAGCATGTAGATCAATGTCGGCGGCAGGAACGTGTGCGTGACGCGATGCTTGCCAACCAGCGCGAGGAAGTCACTCAGATCGGGTGCGCGCATGACGACGATCTCGCCTCCGAGCGTCATCACCGGAAAGCACAGCACCCCGGCGGCGTGGGTGAGCGGGGCCAGCGCGAGATAGGTCGGACGTCCCTGGAACGGGTAGCCGATCAACGTCAGGGCGGACATCGTCTCCAGGTTGTGCCCGGTGAGCAGCACACCCTTCGGGCGTCCGGTGGTCCCTCCTGTCCCCACGATCATCGCGATGTCGTCGACCGGTTGCGCCTCCCATGCCTCGGCTGGCTCATCTGCCGCCGCCGACCAGTCGTCCAGGCAGATCACCAACCGAAGTTTCGGCAGCCCCGGCCGGATCTCCTCGACGAGAGCGGTGAAAGCCTGGTGGTAGATCAGCGCCGCGCAGTCGAACGCGTCGAGCAGGTCACGGTTCTCAGCCGCCGAGTTACGCGGGTTGATCGGGCACCACACCGCTGCCGCCCGTGAGACCGCGAACACGCAGGAGAACGCGACCGGGTCGTTGCCGGACAGGATCGCGACCGTGTCCCCCGGTCGAATGCCGGCTTCGGCCAGCGTCCGCCCGACCCGGTAGGAGAATGCCTGCACCTGCGCGTAGGACAACGACGCACCGTCAGTCGTCAGGCAGGGCGCATCACTGCCAAGTGATGCTCCCTTGTCGAGGTAAGCAACCAGGCGCATCAGCCGTGGACGGTCAGCACCGGGTCAAGCACGAGACCGAAGCTCTTGAGCAACCCGAGAAGCTCGCGGTGCCCGAACGCCTGGCAGGCGGAAGCGAAACCGACCCTGTGCGGCGGCTGCTGAAGCAGGCTGTACGCCGCGTATGCCTGCAGGAGCCCGGTCTGCTTGTAGTTGCTGTTGCCGTGGATGACACAGTGCGCACGCCCCAGGGGGCCGGACGCGTACACCGAGTCGACCGAGATGTTGATCCGCGGGTTCTCCCGCGGCGGCATTCCGGCTTGCACGGACGCAGCAACCTCCGCAAGAGCGGGCTCCTGCTGCTCTCGGGGGAGGGTTTTGATCTGCTCCTCGACCATCTTCACGGTCTGGACGACGCCCTCCATGACGGTGCGGTTGAGTATCCCGCCGATCGCCTTGCAGTTGGCAACCCGCGGGTCGTCCTTGAACCAGACCGGGTGGCTGGTTCCGCCCCACGGCAGCACAATCGCGGATTCATGCTGGCCGGGTACCGACACCTCATAGTGCGCCTGCGGATCCCACTGCACGTACTGGTTCTGCTCGAGGTAGTACCAGTCGGCCTTGAGGATCGTGAAGATGGTCTGGGTCGACGCGTAGGTCGGGAACCCTTTCCACAGCACGACAATGTCGAGGGTGTCCAGCCCCGGGTGCTCGAGGCAGAGCTGCGCGGCGATCTCGCCGGTCGTGTACATCTGCGCGACGCTGGGTGAGAGCAGCAGTCCCTTCTCGGCGAACGCCGCTCCCCAGGTGTTCTTCGTATGCAGAACCCAGTCCTGCTCGCCGGTGGTGTCGACGTAGTGGCTGCCCGCGGCGAGGCAGGCCTCGACCACTTCGGACCCGTACTTGATGAACGGGCCCACCGAGTTGCAGACCACCTGTGCGCCGTCGAACAGCTCCGACAGAGCGGCGACGGTGTGCTCGACCTCGACGATGTCGTAGTCCGCAGTCTCGATCCCGGGGACGCGGGTGACGACCTCCTGGACCTTGTCCTTGTCACGACCCGCGGCGACGAACGGGACGTTGAACTCGCGCAGGTACTCGCAGATGAGGCGGCCGGTGTAGCCGGACACGCCGTAGACGACGACGGGCTTGGTGCTCATCTCACATCCCCATCCCGCCGTCGACCGGCAACCCAATGCCCGTGATGAACCGGGCTTTGTCCGAGGCGAGGAAGACGGCGGCGTCGGCCATGTCGGCCACCTCGCCGAGGCGGCCGAGGGGGGTCTGGCCGACGACATCGCCCACCGCGGCCTCGACGCTCGGCGCCAAGCCGAGCGCGACGATGTCCGCCGCGAGCTTGAGACCCATCTCGGTCGCTACCAGACCGGGATACATGCAGTTCACCCGGACGCCGTACCCGAGCTTGCCGGCCTCCATGGCGGCAACCCTGGTCATCCGGTCCACCGCCGACTTGGTCCCTGAGTAGCCGGCAATGCCGGGGAAGGCGATGGTGGCTGCCACGCTGGCGATGTTGACGACGGCCCCGCCTTGACCGGCCGCGCCACCTGGGCGCATGGCGCGGAAGGCGTGCTTCATGCCGAGCAGGGTGCCGACGATGTTGACGTCGAGCATCCGGCGCAGATCGTCGGCGTCGACGTCGACCACCAACGCAGACACCTCGATGCCGGCGTTGTTGACAAGGATGTCGAACCCGCCGATCTCGGAGATGGCGGCGCTGACCGCCGCGTCCCAGGCCGCATCGTCAGAGACATCCAGCGGGACGAAAACGACCTTCGCCTGGTCCCCGCTGAGCTCCGCAGCGGTGGCCTCGCCCACATCCTTGAGCACGTCGGCGATCACGACGTCAGCGCCGGCGGCCGCGTACGCGGCTGCAATGCCCGCGCCGAACCCTTTTGCGCCTCCCGTGACAATCGCCTTGCGGCCCGCCAGATCGCCTGCGCCCATGACCACTCCCTTGAGGTGTCGGTGCGGTCACGCTAGCGCGGGCTGGACATCTGTCAAGACTTTCTTAGACACTTGTCAAGATCAGAGTTTTCGGAGGTGGTCCATGGCTTTCACCAGGCCCGTCGACAAGTTCGGGGAGCGTCGCTCCCAGTTGGCCGAGTCGGCGTTGCAGACGCTGTCTGAGCTCGGCTACGCGCGCACCAGCCTGCGGGAGATTGCGCAGAACTCCGAGTTCTCCCACGGCGTGTTGCACTACTACTTCAGCGACAAGGTCGATCTGATCATCGAGGGAGTCCGGCAGTACAAGGCGGTGTGCGTCACCCGGTACGACGAGATCGTTGTGCGTTCCGGAACCGCTCGCTCGCTGCGCAACGGGTTCGCGGCCGCCTTGGCGACGACGCTTGTTGACGACGGGACGATGCACCGGCTCTGGTACGACTTGCGCTCACAGGCGCTTTTCGAGCCAACGCTGCGGGCCGATGTGCTCGAGATCGACGCCAACCTCGAGCGGATGATCTGGCGCATCGTCACCCGCTACGCCGAGCTGGCGGGTCGGCCACTGCGCGTCTCGTCACCGGTCGCTTACGCTCTGTTCGACGGGCTGTTCCAGCAGGCGCTGCTGCACCATCTCGCCGGTGACGAGACCGCTGCGGGTCGACTCAAGCGGCAGGCTCGCCAGGTCATGGACGAGCAGCTTCTCTAGTCGCCAGGCGGGCACCGCCGATCGACCGCGCGCGGCCCGTCGGAGGGCTGGGGCACACTCGGGCGGATGACCGGGACCTCGACCGTGCTGACCCGCGACGATGTGGCTGGCGTCGCCCGACGCGTCATCCACGACCTCGCGGGGGCGAACGCCGAGCCGCGTGCCGACCAGCTCGCCGCGGTGGAAGCCCTCCTCGTCGACCGGGGTCGCGCCCTGGTCGTGCAGGCGACCGGTTGGGGAAAGTCGGCGGTCTACTGGATCGCCGCTCGCGCGATGCGCGAGGCCGGGGGCGGCCCGACCGTCGTCGTGTCGCCCCTACTGGCCCTCATCCGCGACCAGATCGGCGCGGCCGCCCGCGCGGGCATCCAGGCCGCGACAATGAACTCCGCAAACTTCGAAGACTGGGCCGCGGTCACCGCCAAGCTGAAGCGGGACGAGGTGGACGTCCTGCTCATCTCCCCCGAGCGGCTCTCGAACCCGCGCTTCGAAACCGAGTTGCTGCCCGACCTGGTGGCGCGCATGAGCCTTCTGGTCATCGACGAGGCGCACTGCATCTCCAGCTGGGGGCACGACTTCCGGCCTGACTACCAGCGCATCATGCGGGTCCTCGTCGCCCGGCCTCAGCTGCCGGTCCTCGCCACCACCGCCACCGCGAATGCTCGCGTCACGGCGGATGTCGCCGCCCAGCTCGGTGCGGACACCACGGTCCTGCGCGGTCCGCTGGCGCGAACATCGCTCCGGCTCGGCGTCACGCCGCGGATGTCTGCGGTGGATCGGTATGCCTGGGTCGACGACGCCCTCCGCGTGCTGCCTGGGTCGGGCATCGTCTACGTCCTCACCGTCGCGGACGCCGAACGCCTTGCAGAACACCTGCGTGACCGCGGGCACGACGTTGCCGCATACACCGGCCGGCTCGACGCGGCAGCCCGCTCGGTCGTCGAGCAACGACTGCGCGACAACGCCGTGAAGGCGGTCGTGGCCACGTCGGCACTTGGCATGGGCTACGACAAGCCGGACCTCGCCTTCTGCATCCATGTCGGCTCGCCGGCCAGCCCGGTCGACTACTACCAGCAGGTTGGTCGCGCCGGCCGCACGCTCGAGAGCGCCGTTGCCATGCTGCTGCCGTCGTCGTCCGACGCGGCGATCTGGGACTACTTCGCCACCGCGAACACCCCGGACCCGGCGCTCGCGGCCAGAGTGCTGGACGCGCTGGCCGACGGCCCGGCGATGACAGTGCCCGCGCTCGAGGCACTGACCAGCGGTCGCCGCGGACGCCTCGAGATGCTGCTCAAGGTGCTCGCGGTCGACGGCGCGGTGCGTCGCACGGCGGACGGGTGGGTTGCGACCGGGGAGCCGTGGCGCTTCGACACCGAGCGGTATGCGGCCCTCGCGGGCGCGCGCGCCGCCGAGGCGGACCTGATGCGCGGGTATGCCTCACGTGCCGGCTGCCTGATGACGTTTCTTCGCCGCGCCCTGGACGATGATGTCGCCGACGCGGAGGCCTGCGGCACCTGTTCGGTCTGCACCGGAGCGCTGCCCGCTGGACTGCGAGACCGACCGTCGGCCGACTCGGTCGACGCCGCTACGACCTGGGCACGCAAACGAGATGTCGTGGTCGAGCCGCGCGCGATGTGGGCGAGCGGCATGCAGACCCGACGCGGCCGGATCGGCGTGAACCTCAACGCCGCGCCGGGCCGGGCGCTCGCGTTCGCCGACGATCCCGGTTGGTCCGCAATCGTCGAGCCGATCACCGGCGGCGACGCCCCCGACCAGCCGGTCCCGCCGCAGGTCGCGGAGGCGCTGGTGACCGTGCTGTCCCGCTGGTCGGCCGTCTGGGGTCCACGACCGACCGCCGTCGTACCCGTCCCCTCACGCGGCCGACCGCAGCTCGTCGGCTCGATCGCCATGCACATTGCCGAGGTCGGACGGCTGCCCCTCATCCGGGGCCTTGAGCCCGTCGGCCCGCGCCCGCCGGCCGATGTCGCCGCCAGCGCCCGTGCCCGCGCGGTCGAGGCGTCGTTGCGGCTGGCCGACGGCCTTGCGCTGCCGAGCGGTCCGCTCCTGCTCGTGGACGACAGCTACCGGACCGGCTGGACTGTCACCGTCGCCGCGGCGCTGCTGCGGGACGCGGGTGCAACCGCCGTGCTGCCCTTGGTGCTGCACCAGCGGCCTTAGTCAGGGCGTCAGGATTCGCAGGCGACGCCGTCGGAGTCCCGGTCGAGCTTCGCGGCGTAGCCGGGCTGACCGGCGTACAACGGAGCAGCACCCGCGGCCTGCACGGCTGAGCAGTTCGCGTAAGTGACGGCGGGTCGGACGGGGATGTCGGAGTCTGCTGGAGCAGCGTTCATTGCCCGCGCTGCCGCGCCGCTGGTCGGGAGCGGTTCGGTCGGGCAGGAGGTCAGGATCCGCGCGATCGCGTCCCGTTCGGGCTCAGTGACCCAGAGCCGGTACTTCGCCTTGACCGCGACCTGGCGGGCGACATAGGCGCATCGGTAGTCCTTGTTCGGCGGCAGCCAGGTGGCCGCGTCGCCGTCGCCCTTCTGCTGGTTGAGCGGGCCGTCGACCGCTAACAGGTTGAGCGGGTCATTGGCGAACGTCCGTCGCTTGTCGGCATCCCAGTACTGCGAGCCGGTCTGCCATGAGTTCGACAGCGCAACAACATGGTCGATCTGGACCATCTCCGACGTGCCTTGACCTCGCACGAACGCAATCGAAGCGCCGGTGTACGGGTCCGCCAGCGTGCCGCTGGCGACGACGCAGCCGTTCGTCCCCGGCTTGAGAGCAGCGGCGGTGAGATCGCGACGCAGCATGTCGTTGCGAGTGTCGCAACCGTTTCGGTCGGTGTCGGCCCAGGGCTGGCCGAATGCGTCGCGGTCATAGCCGGTCATCGGCGCCCGGCCCTTCACCTCGAGGGTGGACAGCTCAGCGAGCGCGGAGGAGGCCCGCGCGGTCGATGCCGGACTGGATGACGGCCGCGGCGGCGAAGGCGACTCGGCGGGTGACGTCGCGACGGCCGCGCCGGCGTCGCCAGCGGACGGCTCCTGCTGGCCACCCGCCAGGCCGATCCCAACTAAGGCAAGCAGTGACACGCCAGCGACGGTGGCGAGCCCGATCCCGCCACGTCGCGTCCGGTTCACCCATGCAGTGTTCCCGAGGCTGCCAGCCTTCAGACAATGTGCCGGTGTGACGTCGGCCGCACACACCAGGGCTACCGATCAACCAGCGACCGGGCGGCCAGCCTCAACGCATCGGTGACCTCAGGGGTTCAGCTGCGCTCTCGACCCCGCGAACGTCACATTCGCGAAGAGACTGGCCGAGCCTTCGCTAGCCGAGCGCTGCCCAGGTCTTCCGCCCGACGATGCCGTCGGCGACCAGACCCCGGCTGGCCTGAAACGCCTTGACCGCGGCCTCGGTCTTCGGGCCGAAAATGCCGTCGGCGCTGAGTCCGAGCTTCTGCTGCAGGAAGCGGGAATGCTCCGAACGATCGCCGCGCCGGATCGTCGGTCGAGCGCCTCCTCCGCTGGTGACCGGTCCCCCACCGCCGAGCTGCGCGACACGCGCCCGCGCCTGGTCGGCGGGCAGGATCACCTCGAAGTGCATCTCGTCCGCGCGGTTCTTGTAGTCGCCTCCCCAGCGCAGACCGTACTTGCTCGCGATCGCGCGGCACTGGGCCATCTGTGACGGGTTGAACGTGTTGCGATTCCCCAGCGGATGCTTGGGCGCGTTCAGGTCGATCGCAATGCCCGCGGAATGAAACGAAGGCTTGCTCGACCCGCGGACCGCGCGGAACGCGTAGCCCCAGTTACCTGGCTCGACCAGCGCCTCGACTGTCGCATGGAACTCGGCGGCCGCTCCGATGAGCAGCGGCGCGATGTCCGCCCGCACTGCCAGCTTCGTCCCGGTGCCAGGGACCACGAGTGACTGGATGCCGAGCGCGCCGCGGTTGTCGGAGACCGCAAACCCGTTGATCGAGGGCGCGATCTCCTGCGTGATATCACCGCCGACGAAGTCGACGCCCTCGCTCACATCCTCGTCGTCGTGCTCGTGGTTCTCCCAATGCTCGTCTGGCGTTACATCGGAGTCGCTCATCCTGCGATCACCCTCCATCCGCTCCGCAGTCGTTGGGCCCAGGCAGCTCCAGGCACCCGAGTCGCTGCTGGATCCGCTCCGTGTCGCGGTCGTCGTCGAACGACGCGAGGAACGACCAGCCCGCGAGAAACAGCGACACGATGCTCAGCACCAGCGCCAGCTTGGTCGTGATGTCCTGCGATGTCCCAACTTCGGAGATGCTCATGCCGCGACGGTATTGCTTGACGCCATGGGTCGGGGAGTCCTTGACTCTGTTCCGACCGCCCGTGGCTGCTCACGATGGGGGGCGGCAGACACGGAGCGGGTGCCGTGGACGAACTGGTTCATGCCGACTGCGCGCGTTGGGCCCGCGCACAGGCGTTCTCGACTGCCGAGGCAACCCGCATCCCGCTCAAGCCCAGCGACGTCACCCAGCCCGTTCGGCTCGATCCGGAGAGCGCATCAAGACTCGTCGTTTCGGCGGAAACGGCCTACGACTGCTTCCTGCCCGGCGTCGCGCTGCGCCAGTCGACCCCCGGCGGGGAGGTGCGCCTGCGCCGGTTCCAGGCGGCGCTGCGGTCGACGAGGACATGGGATCCGTACGTCGAGGATGTGCTGCGTCCGTTCCGCAGTGAGACGGTGATGCTGCTCGCGGCGGTCATCCGAGCGGGCGCGAACAGCGCCGTGGCGACTTTGCCGCTGCGCGGGCTGGTGTTGTCGGACCCGCACGTTGCCCTTCGGTCATTGGTGGTGGAGCGATGAAGAGTCTCAAGGTCTGCTACACGGCACCCGAGGGTGGGGCCGTCGACGCGACGCCGCGCCGGTCGAGCGAGGAGGCAGCCGCACTCGAACGGGTCGACAACGTCCGGCTGCGTCCGCTTCGCACGCCACTCGAGGCCGCCGTCGAGAAGCATCGGCTCTGGGCAAACGGTCGCCGGCTACGGGTGCGCTTTCTCGACGGTGTGCCGTCGGTGATGGAGCGGGTCGCCACGATCGCGCGGGAGTGGCAGGACCTGACGAACCTGACGTTGTCGTTCGTCACGTCGGGCACCGCGGACATCCGGATCAGCTTCCGCGAGAAGGGCTTCTCGTGGTCGACGGTCGGCACAGACGCACTGACTGTCCCGGCTTCGCAGCCGACGATGAACTATGGCTGGCTGACACCGTCGACCGCCTTGCGCGAGTACCAGCGCGTGGTGCGCCACGAGTTCGGGCACGCCCTCGGCATGATCCACGAGCACCAGAACCCGGATGCGTTCGGCAAGATCCCGTGGGACAAGCCAAAGGTGTATGCCTACTACGCGCAGCAGGGCTGGTCGAAGGCCGACGTCGACCAGAACATCTTCGAGGTCTACGACGAGGACGAGACGAACTTCAGCGACTACGACCCGTCGTCGATCATGCACTACGCCATCCCGGAGGAGCTGACCATCGGCGACTTCTCCATCGGGTGGAACACGGTGTTCTCCGCGTTGGACCGGTCGTTCATGGCGACCCAGTACCCCGAGGACTCCCCCGGCGTCATCGAGGTCGGGGTCGGTTCCGGCTCCGTGGCCGCGGATCTGGCGGTTGGCTCCGAGGTCGATGTCTTCCACTTCGCGGTCACCGATGCCGGCACGCACATCGCCACCACAACCGGACCGACCGACGTGGTCATGACCCTCCACGGTCCCAACGATCAGGGCGCCGTCATCACGTGGGACGACGACCGCGGCCGCGATCGCAACGCCCGGATCGTCCGCAAGCTCGGCGCCGGCGACTACTGGCTGTCCGTCCGGCACAAGGAGCCCGGTGGGACCGGGTCATATGGTGTCGAGGTGAGGCGACGTCGTTGAACGACCGGGGAGCCAGCGCCGTCGAGTACGCCTTGCTGCTCGCGGGCATCGCGGTCGGCCTGGTCCTCGTGATCGGGGGCTTCAACGAGGTCCTCGCCGCGGTGTTCGACGCGACCTGCCAGGCCCCGGGCTTCGATTGCAACCCCTGATCCTTAACCGGCTGGACGTCGAGCGCGAGCGGGCGCGGTACCGACAACGGAGGACAGCAGCCGCCCGGCCAGGGTCGCCTGGACGTCGCGGTAGTGCGGCGGGTGCACCACGAAAGCCTCGGGTCCCATCGCAGCGAGGATCACACCGAGCCTGGCCTCGATCGGCTCGCGCACGGTCACGACGACCTCGGTACCCGAGAGGTCGGTCCGGTCCACGACCACTTTCTCCGCCGCCGTGTTCAACAGCCACACCATGTCGGGCGGGACGACCATCAGGACATCGGCGGTGCCCCGGCGCGCCGCCAGCAGTCGGCGCATTTCGTCGTCGACCTCAAAGGTCTCGTCCAGCACCTCGCACGACCGGATCCGTCGCACGAGATAGCTCCGGATGTCGCCGCCGTCGACCGGACCGGCATCGAGCTCCCAGACGCCGTCGACAAGAGCGAGTCCCAACGGATCCACCGTCCGGGTGATCACGGCTGGGTTCCACGCCTTCGAGTACACGATCGCGATTCGGCGTCGATCGGCGACCGCCGCGTTCAGCGTGTCGAGGATCGGGACTCCCTCCGGCGGCTCAGCGCTCGTCGAGAGGCGGACCGCCTCTTCGAGCTTGTCCAGCGCGCTCCGCAGGTGTGGGTCGCGGTCTACCTTCGCGATCGCTCGTCCAATCTGCACCAGGAGCAGGGCTTCGATGGGGCTGAGCAGGTTGAGCCCCATGGCGTCGAAGGCCTCGTCGTCGACGAGCTTGATCTTCGACGACTTCGCCGGCGGGACCCACATGCCGGAGTCGTCGACAAAAGCGATCCCGGCCTGCAGTGACGTGGCGCGGGGGTCGACGACGTCGACGAGGCTGGCCTGCTGCAGGTCTTCGGTGAGGTCATCCACCGAGACCCCGAGCTGCGCAGCGAGCTCCTCGATCCGCATGCCCTCCGGGTGCGCCTGCAGCACCGGCAGGGCGTCCGCGACCGACACGACGCGCTGCGTGTACCGAGGCATCAGCGCTGTTCCTCGAGCTGCTGCTCGAGCCAGGCGCGCTCCTCCTCAACGGCCTCGGGTGGCGCCACCACCCGGACCGTGCCGGCCAGCTGGTAGAGGGCGGTGCGAAACGCTGAACGATGCACAACGTCCACGATCAGCTGGACCGGCTCACCTGGCGCGTCGTCAACGATGATCGGCGCGAAGGCCGCCCGAGCATCGGGCGCGAACTCTGCCTCGACTTCGAGCGTCATCCGAGTCGGCACTGAGCGCCGCCACGTGAGAGGGTCGTTCGTGGGTGGGCGCGCCCAACTGGGTCGGTCGTATGCGTTCGGGGGTCCGACGATTGGTTGTTCCACGTGTGCCACGGGGAACGACCTGGGGCCATCCGCATCGACGTCCAGCCCATCGACCCACCAGATGCCCTCGCCGTGACGCAGGGCATACGGATGGATCCGCCGCGCCCTCCCGATGTGGACGAACGCGACCTCGCGTCGCTGGTCGATTGCGTCGTACAGCGTCTTCATGACGCGCTCGGCCTCCCGGTCGCGGTGCAGCCGCAGGTCGACCTCGGCCGCCCCCGCCGGCATTCCACCGCTCGGCTCGGTCACCGCCAGCGGCTCGGTCCGGACCTCGAGTGCCTCGGCGAGCCGTTGCAGCGCCGCGCGCTCCTCAGCGGTCAGCGAGACGGCCACTCGGTGGTCACGCGGGAAGATCCGATAATGCGCGGGCTCTCCTCGTGGCGCGGTGTTCGTGATCCGCCAGCCGGACTTCTCGAGATTTCGGATGTCGCGCGCGATCTGGTCCTGGGACCACTCCGCGTATGCGGGCACGCGGCGACGAAGGTCGTCGACTGATGCGCCGAGGTCGCCCCGCTGCGACAGAAAGCGGATCAGGTTCAACGCCCGGGCAACGGCGACAGCTTGGTTCCCACCAGGAGCCCGAGGCATCAGACCTCCACTCAGTCGGCATCCGCAATGCTGTCACGATCATGCGGCGACGGGCATCGACGCAAGCACTTCGAGTTCGTCGGCCATCTCCGATGACAACGCCATCAGCAGACCGCGGATCTGCTGCATGTCCCAGTCCCAGGAAGCGATCCGCTCGGCGACCGACATCATCGGGAGCGACAACGCGTCGCGGACCTGTTGGTAGTCGTGGAACGCGTTGTCGACGACCGCCTGGCTCAGCAGCTCGGCGTCCCGCAGCGCGGCCGTGATCCCGTGCGTCGAGAGCGGGTCCTTCCAGTAGCCCGCGTCGCCGACCAAGGCCCAACCCGGTCCGTGCGACCTGCGCAGGTGTCCAGGGGTGCCGGTGACGTGACGGAGCCGTCCGACTTGACGGGCGCCTTTGAGCCGCTCGCCAAGCGTGAACCGTCCGCTGAGCCCGTGCACAGCCGCCTCCGGCCCACCTGCGCGGAGCAGGCTGGTCACTGTCGACGGAGTCGCGCCAACGAAGACACAGGCCAGACCGTCGTTTGTCGGGATGACTCCAGCCGCACCGCCGAGCCCGTAGAACCACTCGTACCCGTCGAGGTCCAGGCCGTCCCAGTACCCGTAGACGCACGAGGTCGTCGCGTGTCCGGTCACGACGAACTCGGCGGCGACGTCGTCTGCCACAAGTGACCGACGTCCATCCGCGCCGATCACCAGATCGGCTCGCTCCAGTCGGCGTCTGCCGTCGCGATCCACGGTCCGCACTCCGATGACCCGGCCGCCCGGGTCGCGTTCGAGACCGGTCACCGAGGTGCCGAAGGCGACCGTGGCACCGGCCTCGCGGGCAGCATCGGCCAACAGCGGGTCGAGGACCGTGCGGCGCGGCGCAAACAGAGCCTCGACACCGGCGGTCGGCCGGATCGACACCGACAGCACGTCGTCGCCGTACACGAAGCGAGTCCGTCGGACCGGCGGCGTACCGGACCGAACGACCTGGTCGAGCAGGCCCCAGCGCTTGAGCTGCAGGACGCCACCGCGCATCAGCGCGTGCGTCGACACGGTGTCGGACCCGTGCCGCGCGCGGTCGACGCACAACACGCGAAGCCCGGCCCGGGCGAGCAGCATGGCGGTGGAGGCGCCGGCTACCCGAGCGCCGACCACGACTGCATCCCAACGTCTCATGCCGCCTTCTCCTCGGCCGACGATGCGCCCAACCGGTCCGCGATGTCGCGGACGACCAAGCGGGCGTCGTGACCGACGCCGTGGATGAACGCGGAGCTGCGGCGGGTCTGCCAGTGCATCCCGATGACGTGCAGCCCAGGCGCCGGCGTGCGACCCTCGACCTGTTTGATCTCACCGGCGGAGTCCAGGACCGGCAGCTCGAGCCAGGGGTACCTGCGTTGGTAGCCGGTGGCCCAGATCACGGTCGAGACCCGGTCGGCCCGCAGATCCAGCCGACGTACCCGGTCGCGCAACCACACGGGTCGAACCGGCTCGGCCGGCTCGATCTCGGCCCCCCGCCCAAGGCTGGTGGCATGGGCGTCGAACCGGCGGACGAGTCGGCGCAGCCGCGCCGTGGCGCGACCCACGGACGCATTCAGGTCATCGGCAAAGACCAGGTGCCGACCGTCGATGGCGGTAAGGCGGCCGGCCAGCCGAATGCCGCGATCCTGCAGAGCGGCGAGGCCGACGTCACGACCGTCGGCGGCACCGACGAGCTGCAGCGAGGGTTCGGAGCGCGCAGCCCACGCATCCCGGCGCGGGTCGAGCGGAACGTTCAGCTCGCCGAGCGCCTCGAGCCACCACATGATGTCGCGGCCGCGGTATCGACGCGGAAGGTAGATGTGGCTGCCGGCGGCGAGGGTCACCTGGCGGCCGGTGCGGGCCAGCTCGTCGGCGATCTGGACACCCGATGCGGACGCCCCGACGACGACCACCTGACCCTCCGGCACCTGCTGCGGGTTCCGGTAGGTGCTCGGGGTCAGATGCTCGACGTCGCGTGGCCCGCTCGCCGCCGAGGTCGGCAGCGTGGCCTCGGCGCACCACCCGGTCGCGATCACGACTGCGTTGGCGCGCCAGGTACCGGCGTCGGTCACGACCGTGTATGCGCGGCCTGCCGCGCGGACGGACACCACGTCGGCCCCGGGGATCACCGGGGCCGACGAGGCGTTCGCGTATGCCTGGAGAAGGTTGGTGACCTCCGCCGCGGTCATGAACCCGTCCCGGTCCGGACCGTCGTAGGCCAGCCCCGGCAGCCGAGTGAGCCAGTTCGGGCTCAGCAGCCGAAGCGACTCCCAGGACTGGGATCGCCAACGCTCGGCGACCTGGCCTCGTTCCAGGACGACATGGTCGATGCCGGACTCGGCGAGCAGGCGGCTGACCGCCAGCCCGGCCTGGCCGGCCCCGACAACGGCGACGGAGGTTGTCGGCATTGACGATCAGGCCGCCGGGGTGGCGACATCGATGACGACGTCGGTGCCGTTCGTGAGCACGTCGTACACCGCGGACCGGCGGCGGGACTGCTCGACCAGGCCCTTGAGCTCCTCGGCCGTGGCGTCGCCTTCGACCACGAAGCTGACCCGGATCTGCTGGTAGCCGTTGCGCACCTCGGGCGACAGCCCGAGGATCCCGAGCAGGTCGATGTCGCCCTCCACGCTCGACTCCACCCGGTGCAGGGTGATCCCGCGCGCCGCGGCGATGTTGGCCAGACCCGCGGTCAGGCAGGCGGCGATCGCGTGCAGCAGGAACTCCACCGGCGTGGGACCGTTGTTGTTCCCGACCAGCACTGCAGGGTGGTCGGCGTCAAAAGCGAACGCCTCGGTACGGCTGGCGTCCTCCTGACCCGCGCCGTAGAAGCCTTGGATGGTGGAGCGGCTGTGCGTGCCGTTCACCCAGGTGTTCTGGGCCCGGAACTGGAAGTCCGCGATCTGCGGCGCACCCTTCACCGCGTCCAGGGTCGCGAACAGGGTCGGCACGTCCACACCGTTGCGGGGCGGCCGGGTCTGCATACTCGTCATGAGCAGGTCTCCTTCGTCTCGTCGAGCTCTGACATCGGCGAAACTAGGCAGGCGACCTTCCCCGAACCTTCCCCGGAGGTGGGGGTTGACCGTACGAGTTGGGCAGCGGGCCAGCCGGACCCGCGAGGTGCTGCCGCACGACATCGAGCTGTTCTCCGAGATCACCGGTGACCGCAACCCACTGCACTACGACGATGAGCTGGCGTCCGCGAGCCGGTTCGGCGGCATCGTCGTGCAGGGCGGGGTGACCAGCGGCCTGCTGAACGCACTCGTCGCGGAGGACCTGCCCGGGCCGGGCAGCGTCTTCCTCCACGTCGACTGGAGCTTCCGCGCCCCGGTGCGCCCGGGTGACGTCATCACGGCGGATGCCGAGGTGACCGACGCTCGGGAGGACAAACCGATCTTCAAACTTGAGACCAGGATCACCAACCAGCACGGCGTCGTCGTGCTGGACGGTACCGCGGTGGTCTGGCAGGACCCGGTCGTCAGCCGCGCCCATCCGCGATGAGCGCGCCGCGAGCAAACACGAAATCGGCACTGACCGAGCGGATTCCGGCCGACCCCGACGACGACGCCCTCTACGACGCATTCGAGTCCTGGGCGGCCGAGCGCGGCCTCGAGCTCTACCCGACCCAGGAAGAAGCCCTGATCGAGCTCGTCTCCGGCTCGAACGTGATCCTGGCGACGCCGACCGGCTCCGGCAAGAGCCTGGTCGCTGCTGGTGCACACTTCGTTGCCCTGGCCCGCAGCCAGCGTTCGTACTACACCGCACCCATCAAGGCGCTGGTCTCGGAGAAATTCTTCGACATGTGTGCGACGTTCGGCGCGGAGAACGTCGGGATGATGACCGGCGACGCCGCGGTCAACGCGGAGGCACCGATCATCTGCTGCACGGCGGAGGTGCTGGCCAACCTCGCTCTCAGGACTGGCGCTGCGTCGAGCATCGGCCTGGTCGTGATGGACGAGTTCCACTTCTACGCCGAGCCAGACCGCGGGTGGGCGTGGCAGGTGCCGTTGCTCGAGCTGCCGCGTGCCCAGTTCCTCCTGATGTCGGCGACCCTCGGCGACGTCTCGTTCTTCCGCGACGACCTGGCTCGTCGGACCGGACGGCCGACCGCCGTCGTCAGCTCCGCCGAACGCCCGGTGCCGCTGTTCTTCTCCTGGCGAATGACTCCACTGCACGAGACGCTGCAGGAGCTGTTGGACACCAGGCAGGCGCCGATCTACGTCGTGCACTTCACGCAGGCCGCCGCGATCGAGCGGGCGCAGGCGCTGATGAGCATCAACGTGTGCACCCGCGAGGAGAAGGACCGCATCGCCGAGCTGATCGGCGCATTCCGCTTCACCGCCGGCTTTGGCAAGACCCTGTCCCGCCTGGTCCGGCACGGCATCGGCGTACACCACGCAGGGATGCTGCCGCGCTACCGACGCCTGGTCGAGACGCTCGCGCAGGCCGGGCTGCTCAAGGTGATCTGCGGCACCGACACTCTCGGTGTCGGGATCAATGTGCCCATCCGGACGGTGCTGTTCACGGCGCTGTCCAAGTACGACGGCTCGACCACGCGCCATCTCAAGGCACGTGAGTTCCACCAGATCGCCGGTCGCGCCGGCCGCGCGGGCTTCGACGACGCGGGAACCGTCGTGGTGCAGGCGCCGGAGCACGCGATCGAAAACGAACGGCTGCTGGCCAAAGCCGGCGATGATCCGAAGAAACGACGAAAGGTGGTCCGCAAGAAGCCGCCCGAGGGGATGATCTCGTGGGGCCAGCCGACCTTCGAGCGGCTCGTCGCGTCCGAGCCGGAGCGGCTGACGTCGCAGTTCGGCGTCTCGCACGCGATGCTGCTCAACGTCATCGCCCGCCCCGGCGATCCGTACGCCGCCATGCGGCGGCTGCTCGAGGACAACCACGAAGACCGTCCCGGGCAGCGCAGGCACATCCGCCGGGCCGTTGCGATGACCCGCGAGCTGCTCGCCTCGGGAGTCGTCGAACGGCTGCCCTCCCCGGAGCCGGACGGCCGACGGGTGCGGCTCACGGTCGACCTCCCGGTCGACTTCGCCCTCAACCAACCGTTGTCGCCGTTCGCGCTCGCCGCGCTCGAGCTGCTCGACCGTGACTCTCCGACGTATGCGCTCGACGTGGTGAGCGTGGTGGAGTCGATTCTGGAGTCACCGCGCCAGGTGCTGTCCGCGCAGGCGTACAAGGCTCGCGGTGAGGCGGTCGCAGCGATGAAGGCGGACGGCGTCGAGTACGACGAGCGGATGGAGCTGCTCGAGCAGGTCAGCCATCCCCAACCGCTGGGTGACCTGCTCGCGGCCGCATACGAGATGTATCGGAAGGGTCATCCGTGGATCGCCGACCACGCGCTGGCACCAAAGGCGGTGGTCCGCGACATGTGGGAGCGGGCGATGAGCTTCACCGAGTTCGTCGCGTTCTACGGCCTGGCGCGCGCGGAGGGGCTGGTGCTGCGCTACCTCGCCGACTGCTACCGCACGCTGCGGCAGACCGTGCCGCCGACGGCTCGCACTGAGGAGTTCGAGGACATCGTCGACTGGCTCGGCGAGATGATCCGCCAGACTGACTCGAGCCTGCTCGACGAATGGGAGCAGCTGCGGG
>JBEVHX010000130.1:0-9071 GCA_040510995.1 Candidatus Nanopelagicales bacterium | reverse complement strand
ACGGCCTCGACGGAGAGCGCGTCGACGCCGCCTTGGCCCGCATGTTCGGTTTCTCGCGCACGAAGGCCGCCGACCTCGCCGCAACCGGCGGCGTCCTGATCGACGGCGCGGCGGTGCGCAAGTCCGATCGGGTACACGCCGGCGCCCGGCTCGACGTGACGTTGCCGGATCCACCTGCGCCGACGCAGGTTGTGGCCGAGCCGGTCGCCGGCCTTCGCGTCGTGCACGACGACGACGACCTGGTCGTGGTCGACAAGCCGGTGGGCGTCGCGGCCCACCCGAGCCCCGGCTGGTCGGGACCCACCGTCGTCGGCGGGCTGTCCGGCGCCGGCTACCGGATCAGCACCTCCGGTGCGGCCGAGCGTCAAGGCGTCGTCCACCGGCTCGACGTCGGCACAAGCGGGTTGATGGTGGTGGCCAAGTCGGAGCGCGCATATGCGCGGTTGAAGCACGCATTCAGGGAGCGGACGGTCGACAAGGTCTACCACGCGGTCGTCCAAGGGCATCCGGACCCGCTGAAGGGAACCATCGACGCGCCGATCGACCGGCACCCGGTGCATGACCACAGATGGGCGGTCGTCGCCGGTGGGAAGCCGAGTATCACGCACTACCAGACGCTCGAGGCCTTCCGCTCGGCGTCGCTGCTCGAGATCCTCCTGGAGACCGGCCGCACCCATCAGATCCGCGTGCACATGTCCGCGCTTCGGCACCCATGCGTCGGCGACCTCACCTACGGTGCCGACCCGACGCTGGCTCAGCGGCTGCGACTGGAACGGCAGTGGCTGCACGCGCGGCGGCTCGCCTTCGAGCACCCCCGCTCGGGGGAGCGGGTCGAGTTCACCAGCGACTACCCGCCAGATCTGACGAATGCGCTCGACGCGCTGCGAGCCGGCGACTGATGTTGACGGTGCGGCTCGCGACGTCGCCCGTCGACCTCGCCGCGGCCTTCCTGATCCGGCACCAGGTCTTCGTCGTGGAGCAGGGCGTCCCGCTCGAGCTCGAGCTCGACGAGCGGGACGACGATGATGCGACCGACCACGTCATCGCGGTCGACGACGGCGAGGTGGTCGCCGCGGGTCGGCTGGTCGAGGAGGCCGCCGGCTTCGAAGGCATCGACGTCGAAGCTGGACCGGTCGGACACCTGGGCCGGCTCGCGGTGAGCGACCGGCACCGTGGCCTTGGTCTCGGCGTCGCGCTCGTTGGTGCCATCGAGCAGCGCGCCCAGCAGCGCGGCCTCCCAGTGATCTACCTGTCCAGCCAGACGCACGCCGTCGCGTTCTACGAGAGGCTCGGGTACGCGGTTTACGGCGAGGAGTTCGACGACGCCGGCATCCCGCACCGCCACATGCGCAAGCTGCTGCTCTAGTCGCCCCAACCCAGGAACTGCGAGAGCAACCCGAGCGCGAGTGCAGCGGCCGTGGTCGCGATGACCAACGTGCGTCGCGCGGAGGCCGGCAGCGCGCCCCAGGCTCGGTTCCACCGGGCTTCGACGAGGGGCTTCAGGCCGCGCCGGCTCACCTCGCTGCCAAGACCTGGGCGAACACCCTCCCCGTATGCGATGACGCGCTGCCGCAGCTGCGCCGACCGGCGGGGGCTGACCGACGTGCCCGCCGCCTTGATGCGACCCTCAGTCGTCACCAAGGCCAGGCGATGGAACCACGGGCCCTCCATGGAACCCACCTCGAAGATCTCGACGTCGAGGATGCAGTCCCAGGCGACGGAGTAGGTCGACCACGGGTTGATCACCCGGACTCCTCGCTCGTCGAGCAGAACGCGGACCCTCGCCACGTACCCGAGCAGCAGCACGCCGACCGCGATCATGCCGACGAAGTAGCCGCCCAGGCCGGCAGAGCCGGCGGACAGCCACCCGATCGCGGCGGTGCCGACGACGATCAAGCCGAGGCCGAGGATCGTCCAGCCGATCCGAACGACGCGCGAGTGCGGCCTGATCGTGACCCTCGGTGGCATGGTCCATCGTGCCCTGAGCGTGGCTCGCGGAGCCGGTCGGTCGCCGCCGATACAGTCGCCCCGATGACCGCCGGTCCCAGCTCGTTCGTGCACCTGCACGTGCATACCGAGTACTCCATGCTCGACGGCGCGGCCCGCCTGGACGAGTTGTTCGCGGAGGCCGCCCGGCTGGAGATGCCGGCGCTGGCGATGACCGACCACGGCAACGTCTTCGGCGCCTACGAGTTCTGGTCGAAGGCCCGGGCCGCGGGCATCGCGCCCATCATCGGCACCGAGGCCTACGTCACCCCGGGGACGCACCGCTCCGACCGCACCCGGGTGCGCTGGGCACAGGGCGGCGAGGACGACGTCTCGGGCGGCGGCGCATACACGCACATGACGCTGCTCGCGGAGACCACCGAGGGCATGCACAACCTGTTCCGGCTGTCGTCGCTGGCCAGCCTCCAGGGCTACTTCTACAAGCCGCGGATCGACCGCGAGCTGCTGCAGACCTACGCACGCGGTCTGATCGCGACCACCGGCTGCCCATCGGGTGAGGTCCAGACCAAGATCAGGCTCGGTCTCTATGCCGAGGCCGTGCAGGCGGCTGCCGACGTCCGCGACATCGTCGGCGCCGACAGCTACTTCTGCGAGCTGATGGACCACGGCATCGGCATCGAGCGCCGGGCCCGGCAGGACCTGCTCCGGCTGGCCACGGATCTCGGCCTGCCGCTCGTCGCCACCAACGACCTGCACTACACGCGCAAGGCCGACGCCAGGGCGCACGACGCGTTGCTGTGCATACAGTCCGGCAGCACCCAGCAAGACCAGGACCGGCTCAAGTTCGACGCCGACGACTTCTACCTCAAGTCGGCGGCCGAGATGCGGGCCGTGTGGGCTGAGCTGCCCGAGGCCTGCGACACGACACTGCGCATCGCAGAGCGATGCAAGGTCGAGTTCAACGAGTCGGCGAACTACATGCCGTCCTTCCCGGTGCCGGAAGGCGAGAGCCAGGAGTCCTGGTTCGTCCAGGAGGTCGAACGCGGGCTGCGTCGCCGCTTCCCGGGCGGCATCCCGGACGCGCACCGTCGGCAGGCCGACTACGAGGTCGGCGTCATCACCCAGATGGGCTTCTCGAGCTACTTCCTGGTGACCGCCGACTTCATCCAGTACGCCCGCGACCACGGCATCCGGGTCGGCCCCGGGCGCGGTTCCGCGGCCGGCTGCCTGGTCGCGTACGCACTCGGCATCACCGACCTGGAGCCGCTCGCGCACGGACTGGTCTTCGAGCGCTTCCTCAACCCCGAGCGCATCTCCATGCCAGACGTCGACATCGACTTCGACGAGCGCCGCCGGGGCGACGTCATCCGGTACGTGACCGAGAAGTACGGCGAGGAGCGGGTTGCGCAGATCGTCACGTACGGCACCATCAAGGCGAAGCAAGCGCTCAAGGACTCCGCGCGGGTGCTCGGCTATCCGTACGGCATGGGCGAGAAGCTCACCAAGGCGATGCCGCCGCCGGTGATGGGCAAGGACGTCCCGCTGGCCGGCATCTTCGACGTGAAGCACCCGCGCTACGGCGAGGCGGGCGAGTTCCGCCAGCTCGTCGAGTCCGACGCCGACGCCGCCAAGGTCGTCGAGACTGCGCGCGGTCTGGAGAACCTCAAGCGGCAATGGGGGGTGCACGCGGCCGGCGTGATCATGTCCTCCGAGCCGCTCATGGACATCATCCCGATCATGCGCCGCGAGCAGGACGGCGCGATCATCACGCAGTTCGACTACCCGACCTGCGAGAAGCTCGGGCTGCTCAAGATGGACTTCCTCGGCCTGCGCAACCTGACCGTCCTGGACGACACCCTCGCGAACATCCGCGCCAACCGTGGTCACACGATCGTGCTCGAGGACCTCGCGCTCGACGACAAGGCGACGTATGCGCTGCTGTCCAACGGCGACACGCTGGGGGTGTTCCAGCTCGACGGTGGCCCGATGCGGGCGCTGCTGCGGTCAATGCAACCGGACTCCTTCGAGGACATCTCCGCGGTGATTGCGCTGTACCGGCCGGGCCCGATGGGCGCCAACGCGCACAACGACTACGCCGACCGCAAGAACCATCGCAAGCCGGTTGTGCCCATCCACGGTGAGCTCGCCGAGCCGCTGGCCGAGATCCTCGGCGACACCTACGGCCTGATCGTCTACCAAGAGCAGGTCATGGCGATCGCGCAAAAGCTGGCCGGCTACAGCCTCGGTCAGGCGGATCTGCTGCGGCGCGCGATGGGGAAGAAGAAGAAGTCGATCCTCGACAAGGAGTTCGTCCCGTTCTCCGAGGGGATGCGAGAGCGCGGCTACTCCGCGCATGCGATCAAGATCCTTTGGGACATCCTGGTTCCGTTCTCGGACTATGCATTCAACAAGGCGCACACCGCGGGCTATGGCCTGGTGTCCTACTGGACCGCGTACCTCAAGGCCAACTTCCCGGCCGAGTACATGGCCGCGCTGCTGACCAGTGTCCGCGACGACAAGGACAAGAGCGCGCTCTACCTGGGCGAGTGCCGCCGGATGGGCATCAAGGTGCTGCCGCCGGACGTCAACGAGTCGGATGCCGACTTCACGCCGCGCGGCACGGACATCCGGTTCGGGCTGGCCGCCGTCCGCAACGTCGGGGTGAACGTGGTCGCCGCGATCGTCGAGGCGCGTGAGGCCAAGGGTCGGTTCGCCGGCTTCTACGACTTCTTGCGCAAGGTCGACGCCTTGGTGTGCAACAAGAAGGTGGTCGAGTCGCTGATCAAGGCGGGCGCGTTCGACTCCTTGGGGCAGACCCGGCGCGGGCTGGTGACCGTGCACGCCGACGCGATCGACGCGTTCATGAGCACCAAGCGGAACGAGGCCGTGGGCCAGTTCGACCTGTTCAGCGCTGGCGACGACGAGCTGCCGGACGACACTGTCGTGACACCGGCCATCCCCACCTTCGAGTGGGAGAAGGCCAGTCTGCTGGCCCACGAGCGGGAGATGCTGGGGCTCTACGTCTCCGACCATCCGCTGTTCGGAGTCGAGCACCTGCTGGCGAGGTCCGCCGACTGCACCATCTCCGCACTGACCGCCGACGAGGAGCGCGCCGACGGCTCGGTCGTCACCGTCGGTGGCCTCATCACCGGCTTGCAGCGCAAGATGACCAAGCAAGGCAGTCCCTGGGCCCTGGTCACACTCGAGGATCTCGAGGGCGCCATCGACGTGATGGTCTTCCCGCAGACCTACCAGCTCGTGGCCACCATGCTCGCCGAAGATGTGATCGTCCTGGTCAAGGGGCGACTCGACCGCCGCGAGGACACCCCGAAGCTGGTGGCCTCGGAGATCACCGTGCCGGACGTGTCCGAAGGCCCGCGCGGTCCGGTCGTGCTCACGCTGCCGACGACCCGGTGCACCCCACCCATCGTCGAGCGGCTCAAGGGCGTGCTGGCGGCACACCCCGGAGTGACCGAGGTGCACCTGCAGCTGACCGGCCCCGGCAAGGTCACCCTGATGCGGCTCGACGACGGCCTGCGGGTGAGTCCAACCCCGGCCCTGTTCGCTGACCTCAAGGCGCTCCTCGGCCCCGGTTCCGTTGCGTGAGGTGCGCACCGGCGCCGTCGTCGTCGTCGGGCTCGTCGCGCTGGGTGCCGTTCTCGGAGCCGTCTGGAACCTGATCGCGCCGACCGTCCCGCTCGTGGTGGATGAGAACGGCGAGCTGGTCTTCGCCGACGTCTCGGTTCCGCAGGAGTTCATCGGGTCCGACGGTTGGTTCGCGGTAGTCGTGGCCGTGGCCGGCGTCGTCAGCGGGGTCGTGGTCTGGTGGCGGCTGCGCCGGCAGCCGTTCGGTGCGCTGGTGGGCATCGCGGTTGGCGGGGTGCTGGCCTCGGTGGTGATGTGGCGGGTCGGGGTGTTCCTCGGCCCGGCGCAGCTGCCGAGCGCATCCGACCCCAGTCTGGTCGTGGGCGACACCATCGATGCGCCGCGCCGACTCGGAGCGAAGGGCTTGCTTGCGGTGTGGCCGGCCGTCGCCGTCGGTATCTACCTCGCGCTCGACCTGGTCACCGGGGAGCCGCCGTACGCGGTCCCGGTTCCGGAGCCGGACGACAGCACCGCCGATCCGTTGCAGCCGCGACCATGAACCCCTCTCACGTCGGCTCAGTGCGGGCGACTGATCGCAGCCGTTGACGCCCCCGTGACCGCGAGCAGGTCGGCGGGCGCCAGCCCGAGGTCCAGGCCGCGCCGGCCACCGGACACGTACACGGTCGGATACAGCTCAGCGGTGTCGTCGACCACCGTCGGCAGCTTCCTGCGCTGACCGACCGGTGAGATCCCGCCCAGGACGTAGCCGGTGCTGCGTTCGGCGACCGTCGGGTCGGCCATCGCCGCTCTCTTCCCGTCGACTGCCGCGGCCAGCGACTTGAGGTCAAGCTGTCCGTTCACCGGGACGACGGCCACGACGAGTCGGCCGTCGACGTCGGCAAGCAGGGTCTTGAACACCGTCGCCGGGTCCAGTCCCAGCGCCTGCGCCGCCTCGAGGCCGTACGAGCTGGCCTTCGCGTCGTGCGCATACTCGTGGATCGTGAAGGCGATGTCCGCCTTCGTCAGCGCGGTGGTCGCCGGAGTTCCGGCCATCAGTTCGGCGAGAACCCGGCGCGGGTGAGGTCGACAGCCGGCAGCGATGGCAGCCGCTTGAGCACGGCGGCTTCGCGGCGCAGCAGCCACAGCTCCTCGCGCAGTCGGCCAGCGTCGTCCGCGGCCTCGAGCAGCGACTGCTTGTCGCCGAGGTCGAGGATCACCGCGGCCGCGACCAGGTACGACAGCAAGTGCGGGTCGGCCGGCAGCGCAGCGCCGTCGGCATCGCCGGTCAACACGAGCCGGTAGGCCAGGAACTGGCGAGCGACCGCCGCCGCCAGCACGTCAGCCCCCTCGCCCGGGCTCTCGTCGATCCACTCGATCTCCCCGCGCAAGTACGGCGAGGAGTCGCCGTCGACGGAGAGCAGCCGAAAGCGGCGGGTGCCGGTTGTGACCAGGTCGAAGCGGCCGTCGTCGTACGGCTCCACCGCACGCAGCTCCGCTGCGCACCCCACCTCGTGCAGCGCGCGGACCGCATCGGGCCCGACCTCCCACCCCTTGCGGATCGCGATCACACCGAAGCTTCGGTGCTCGACCGGCAGCGCGAGCAGGCTCCGCACCAGCAAGCGGTAGCGCTCCTCGAAGATGTGCAGCGGCAGCATCAACCCCGGGTAGAGCACGGTCCCCAGCGGGAACAGGGGGATCTCGGTTCGGGGCACCCGTCCACCGTAAACTCGGCCGGGTGATCAGGCGCATCGACCTGCGGGGATCCCGACCGGACCCGCGCGCGGTGCGTGACGTGCTGCCGCGAGCCGCCCTCGACGTCGAGGCAGCGGTCGCGCGCGTTCAACCGATCGTCGAGGACGTCCGCGAGCGTGGTGCCGATGCCGTCCTCGAGTGGGGCGAGCGGCTCGACGGCGTTCGGCCGCCGACGCTGCGGGTTCCATCCGAGGCGCTGAGCTCGGCGTTGGACGCACTCGATCCCGTGGTGCGCACCGCGCTCGAAGAGTCGATCCGACGCGCCCGGCTCGTGCACGACGACCAGCGCCGCACCGACGTCGAGACTCAGGTCGTGCCCGGCGGGACCGTGACCGAGCGATGGGTCCCGGTGCGTCGGGTCGGCCTGTACGTGCCGGGCGGCCGCGCGGTGTACCCGAGCAGCGTGGTGATGAACGTGGTGCCGGCGCAGGTCGCCGGCGTCGGCTCGCTCGCGGTGGCCAGTCCGCCGCAGCCCGACCACGGCGGCCTGCCGCACCCGGCGATCCTTGCGGCGTGCGCGCTGCTGGGGGTCGAGGAGGTGTATGCCGCCGGCGGCGCTCAGGCCGTCGCGATGTTCGCCTACGGAACAGGCACGGGCGCCGGCGACTGCGCGCCGGTCGACCTGGTGACTGGACCGGGGAACATCTGGGTGACCGCGGCCAAGCGGCTGCTGAAGGGTCGCATCGGCATTGACGCCGAGGCCGGCCCGACCGAGATCGCGGTGCTGGCCGACGACTCCGCGGATCCGACCCACGTCGCGGCGGACCTGATCAGCCAGGCCGAGCACGACACCATCGCCGCGTCGGTGCTCGTGACGACCAGTGAAGACCTCGCCGATGCTGTCGTGGCGCAGTTACCGACGCAGGTCGCAGCGACGAAGCACACCGAACGCATCACCGAGGCTCTTGGCGGCCAGCAGTCCGGCGTCGTTCTGGTCGACGACCTCGACGACGGCCTCACCGTCGTCGATGCATACGCGGCAGAGCATCTCGAGATCCACACCCGCGACGCGCGCGCGGTGGCGGAGCGCGTGCGCAACGCTGGCGCGATCTTCGTGGGGACGTGGGCCCCGGTCTCGCTTGGCGACTACGTCGCCGGCTCCAACCACGTACTGCCGACCGGCGGGTGCGCCTGCCATTCCGGCGGGCTGTCCGTGCAGACTTTCCTGCGCGGCATCCACGTCGTCGAGTACGACGAGCCGGCGCTGCGCGAGGCCGCGTCGCACGTGGTCGCGCTCGCGAACGCCGAGGACCTGCCGGCGCATGGTGCGGCCGTGCAGGTGCGGTTCCCGTGACCGGAGTGGACGACGCAGGCGGAGCGAAGCGGAGCCGAGGAGACCACGACCGAGGGCACGGAGTGGACGACGCAGGCGGAGCGAAGCGGAGCCGAGGAGACCACGACCGAGGGCACGGAGTGGACGACGCAGGCGGAGCGGAGGGGAGCCGAGGAGACCACGACCGAGGGCACGGAGTGGACGACGCAGGGGGAGCGAAGGGGAGCCGAGGAGACCACGACCAGGCGTACCGAGTGGACCAAGACATCGGGTTGCACGACCTCCCGCTGCGCGATGACCTGAGGGGCCAGACCCCGTACGGCGCACCACAGCTGGAGGTGCCGATCCGGTTGAACGTCAACGAGAACCCGTATCCGCCATCGGAGGCGCTCGTCCACGACATCGCCGGCGCCGTCGCCGAGGTGGCGGGCGGGCTCAACCGGTACCCCGACCGCGAGGCCTGGGCGTTGCGCGCCGACCTTGCGGACTACATCGCCGAGCGGGAAGGCGTTCG
>JBEVHX010000129.1:0-2996 GCA_040510995.1 Candidatus Nanopelagicales bacterium | reverse complement strand
GTTCGCCGACGGGACCGTGAAGCCGGTCGTCGACCGCATACTCCCGATGCCCGAGGCGGCGGAGGCGCATCGCGTGGTCGCCGCCAGCGAGCACGTGGGGAAGGTCTTGCTCGCCGTCTGACAACCCCGACGTGTCAGTCGTTCCGTGTCCCCGTGACGCGCTTCGGCTGACAACTCGTGGCTGCTCGGGCGGTGCCTCCCGAAGGACCAGACGACGGCTTCGCAGTGCGTCGCGATGGAGTCGCGCGACCGGCACGGCTCATCGATCAGAACCGACACTCACCCGCCGAGGCCAGTCACGGGAGCGGGACGACATAGGACTCGACGCGGCAGATCAGCGTGTCGCGGAAGTCGAACACGGTCGCGAAAGCGAAGTGAAACGGTCCCTGCTCACGGTGAAGGCCCTCGCCTTCGCCGGTGATCACGATGGTGTCGCTCTCCTCAACTGCTCGGGCGACGGTCAGCTTCGGGCTGCCCTCGAAGGCTTCGTTCTCGATCTCCGCGTCGAACTCGCGCTTGCCGTGCCGCGTCGGCTGACCGGGCAGGTACCACGTGACGTCGTCGGTGAGACACCGCAGGACGCGCGCGTGGCTGCTGGCGCGAAAGCCGTCCATGTACTCACGGACGAGCAGCTTGCGCATGGACTCGTGCGGTACCGACACGACTTCTCCAATCGACTCACGTGGTTGCGTACGGTGACGGCCGCAGGCCTGCGCTGTTCGGCACGGTAGCCGTCGCCCGACTCGCCGTTTCGGCCTTGACACCCGACTGCATACCGCGTATGCATACGCGGTATGTCCATCAAGCAGGGGATGCTCGCGCTGCTCGCCGAGGGCCCGCGGTACGGGTACCAGCTGCGCGGCGAGTTCGAGGAGCGCACCGGCGGCACCTGGCCGCTCAACATCGGGCAGGTCTACACGACCTTGGCCCGCCTTGAGCGTGACGGCCTCATCGTCAGTGGGGGCCAGGACACCGAAGGTCGCACCCGCTACGACATCACCGATTCCGGCCGGGCAGAGGTCGAGGGCTGGTTCGCGACCCCCGTCCACCGGGACACTGCGCCGCGCGACGAGCTGGTCATCAAGCTGGCGCTTGCACTCACCCTGCCGGCGGTGGACATCCGCGCCCTGATCCAGGCCCAACGGACCGAGACAGTCCGGACCCTGCAGGAGTACACCCGGCTGAAGTCTGTGGGCGACGCCGACGGCGAGGCTTGGCGGCTCGCGCTGGACGCGATGATCTTCCAAGCGGAGGCGGAGATGCGCTGGCTCGACCACTGCGAGACCCGGATCGCCGCTCGGGGTCGCGCGCTTGCGGCCTCCGGCAGATATGTGGCCGACGGCGCTGCCGAGGCCGACGAGTTGGGAGTTGCACGGTGACCGTCCTGTCGTTCGTGAGCGCCAGCCGGGTACACGGAAGCGGCGAGACCGCCGTGCATGCCCTGCGGTCCGTCAGCTTCAGCGTGCAGCCCCACGAGCTCGTCGCGGTCATGGGGCCGTCCGGTTCTGGCAAGTCGACGCTGCTGCATCTCGCGGGTGGGCTGGACCACCCGACCAGCGGAACGGTGTCGGTCGAGGGCACCGACCTGGAGACCCTGTCGCGGACCGCTCTCGCGGCGTTGCGCCGCAAGCGGATCGGCTATGTGTTCCAGGACTTCAACTTGATCCCCGCGCTGACGGCGGCCGAGAACGTCTCTCTGCCACGTGAGCTCGACGGCATCCCGGCCCGGGTGGCCCGGCGCGAGGCGCACGCAGCACTCGACGCGGTCGGCATCGGCGACCTCGCGAAACGGTTCCCGGACGACATGTCCGGCGGCCAGCAGCAGCGGATCGCGATCGCACGAGCGTTGATCGGCGAGCGGCGACTGCTGCTGGCGGACGAGCCGACCGGGGCGCTCGACTCCGTGACAGGCGAGGACGTGATGGCGCTGCTGCGGGCGCGGATCGACGCCGGCGCGGCCGGCATGGTGGTCACGCACGAGGCGCGGCACGCGGCCTGGGCCGACCGGGTCGTGTTCCTGCGCGATGGGCTGATCGTCGACGAGTCCGGCCCGGTTCCCGGCCCTGAGGTCCTGCTCGAGGGCAGCCGGTGAGCGTTCGACCGTCGCGCCTGAGCGCCACGCTGGCCGCGTGGCGGATCGCCCGTCGCGATGCGATGCGCCACAAGGGTCGGTCGCTCCTCGTCATGGTGATGATCGGGCTCCCGGTTTCGTGCGTCGTCTTCGCCGATGTGGTCTGGCGTACCTCGGACCTGTCGCCGAGCCAGCGCGCCGACCAGCTGCTCGGCGACCACGCCGACGCGCTCGTGCAACAAGCCTTTCCGGGGGCGACGGACGTCAGCCAGACCGTCGACCCGGAGCGCGACGGGTGGCAAACGTCCCAGGGGGCCAGCACCGGGACGCAGGTCAGCGTCGTGGGCTCGGGCGATGACCTAGGCCCCGCCGCCCTGCCGAGCGGTTGGACATCGGTCAGCCGCGAGACCATCGGCTACGCGCGCTTCCTCTCGGCAGACGAGGATCGGGTCGCTCCGGCCGAGCTGCTGGAGTTCCGGTACGCGGACCCGCTGGTCGCCGGCCTGGTCACACAGCTCGATGGCAGGGCCCCGTCGGACCAGGACGAAGCCGTCGTGACGAGGCCATTGGCGGACCGGCTCGACCTCGGCGTGGGCGACACCCTCATTCCCTCTGACCGGTCTCAGTCATTCGCGGTCGTCGGGGTTGTCGAGCTGCCGGCCGACTTGAACTCCGAGATCGTCATCGCCGACCCAGGTGCGCTGTCCGGCCTCGTCGACGGCCGACAGAAGACGGACTTCGGTCCGTCGTCGATCCCCGCGCTGTTCGTCGACGCGGGCGGCCCGGTCACCTGGGACCAGGTCCGTGAGCTGAACGGCCAAGGCTTCGTCGTGACCTCGCGGGCGGTGCTGCTCGACCCGCCGCCATGCGGTGGACCGGAGGCACCGTTGTGCCCGGAGTCCATGCTCGGCGAGGAGGCGGCGCG
>JBEVHX010000128.1:0-40776 GCA_040510995.1 Candidatus Nanopelagicales bacterium | reverse complement strand
CAGCAGCTGCGGCCCGCCGCCCCTGACGACCAGGGTGTCCTCGATGCGGACTCCCCCGCGCCCGGGGAGGTAGATCCCGGGCTCGACCGTGACCGGCGTGCGATCGTCGAGGATACCCGTCGCTGAGTACCCGATGAGCGGCGCTTCGTGGATCTCCAGCCCAACCCCATGCCCGAGCCCGTGCGGGAAGTGCTCGCCATAGCCCGCCGCGACGATCACATCGCGGGCTGCCGCATCAACCACCTGGATGCCCACATCGGGCGCCAGCGCAGCGCAGCCGGCTGCCTGAGCGCGCCGGACCAGCGCGTACGCCTCACGCTGCCAGTCCGCCGGCTCAGCCCCGACGACCACCGTCCTGGTCATGTCTGCGTGGTAGCCGTCGTAGGCCGCGCCGAAGTCCAGCTTGAGGAACTCGCCGGGCTCGACCACGCGGGTGGTCGGCCGGTGGTGCGGAATGGCGCTGTTCGGCCCCGCCGCCACGATCGTGTCGAATGACAGGGCGTCCGCGCCCTCCGCGTACATGAGCGACTCGAGCCGGCGCGCGATTTCCCTTTCGGTTTGGCCGGGTCGCAGTTCGTCGAGCAGCCGTGCCAGCGCGCGGTCGCCGATCGCGCAGGCCTGCTGGAGTGCGGTGATCTCAGTCTCGTCTTTGACCCGGCGCAGTCCTTCAACCCGGTGTGCGTCCGCGACCAGCGCTGCGCCGCCGGCCGCGGACACGAGGCCCTCGTATGCGTGCACCGTGACGTCGTGGGCCTCGAAGAGCAGGCGGCGGATGCCGTCCTTGCCGGCCTTCGCGGTGAGGGCCGAGGCGCACCGGCGGTCGACGAGCAGCTCGGTGTCCGGCGACTCCTGCCCGGCCTGGGTGACGTAGCGACCGTCAGTGGCCAGGACAGCACGGTCGCGAGTGAGCAGCAGTGCGGCGTTCGAGCCGGTGAAACCGCTGAGGTACCGCACGTTCACCAGGCGGGTGACCAGCATGCCGTCGTCGGTCTCGGGCCACGAGTCGATGAGGCGCTGACGGCGAGCCGCGTACTGAGCACTCATGCGCTGAGCGTACGGAGACGCCCTGGCCGGTCAGCCGGCCAATGCGGCGATCGCTCGCAGTGCGAGCTCGTACGAGACCAGCCCGAATCCGGCGACCGTCCCCGTCGCGACCCCGGCCACCACAGAGGTGTGCCGGAACTCCTCTCGGGCCAGCGGGTTTGACAGGTGGACCTCGATCAGCGGAGCGGTGAGCTGGGCGCAGGCGTCCCGCACGGCATACGAGTAGTGCGTGAACGCAGCCGGGTTGAGCGCCACGGGCGTCGATGAGTCCGCGGCCTCGTGCAACCAGCCGATCAACGTCGCCTCGTCGTCGGTCTGCCGGACCTCCACGCTGAGCCCCAGGCCGGCGCCGACCGCGGCACAGAACGCGACCAGGTCATCGTGTGTCGTCGACCCGTACACCTCCGGCTCACGCGAACCGAGCCGCCCCAGGTTCGGCCCGTTCAGCACGAGCACGTTCAGTCCGCCTTCAGGCTGTCGGCCGATCAATGGGACACCTCCGCATACGCCGCCACGAGCAGGGCCGGGTCGGGTGACTCCAGCACCGACGGGCGGGCCAGCCCATCGAGGACGACGAACCGCAGCCGGTCCCCACGCGCCTTCTTGTCTCTCCGCATCGCTTCGAGCAGCGCCGGCCATCGGTCGGCGCGGTAGGTCAGCGGCAGGCCGAGGGCGCCGAGCACGGACCGATGGCGCTCGACCGTCGCGTCGTCCAACCGTCCCGCGATGCGGGCGAGCTCGGCGGCGTAGACCATACCGATGGAGATCGCGGGACCGTGGCGCCACTGATAGCGCTCGACCTTCTCGATGGCATGACCCAGCGTGTGGCCGTAGTTGAGCACCTCCCGCGAGACGTCCTGTCCCGCGACCACGGTCTCGCGCAGGTCAGCGCTGACCACCTCGGCCTTGACCCGGATCTTGCGCTCGACCAGCTCGCGCAACCGCGCACCCTCCGGCCGCAGCGCGTCCGTGGGGTCGGCCTCGAGCAGGTCGAGGATCGTGGGATCGGCGATGAACCCACCCTTCACCACCTCGGCCATGCCGCTGACGAGCTCGTGCCGCGGCAGCGAGTCCAAGGCGGCCAGGTCGCACAGCACGCCGGCGGGCGGATGGAACGCGCCGACCAGATTCTTGCCCTCGGCGGTGTTGATGCCGGTCTTTCCGCCGACCGCGGCGTCGACGATCGCCAACAAGGTCGTCGGCACGTGAACCACCTTGACCCCGCGCAGCCAGGTCGCGGCCGCGAAGCCCGCCAGGTCCGTGGTCGCCCCACCGCCGACCGCGACGATCGCGTCCGACCGGGTGAAGCCCGCGCGGCCGAGCACTTGCCACAGGAAGCCTGCCACCGCGGCGCTCTTGGCCTCCTCCCCGTCTGGCACCTCGGCCACCACGGCGTCGAACCCCTGCTCGGCCAAGTCGGCTCGGACCGCATCGCCCGTCGTGCGAAGGGCGCGCGGGTGAACCACGGCTACCCGGTGCGCATCGCCGAGAAGAGCGGGCAGCTCGCCCAGCAGGCCCCGCCCGACGACCACGTCGTACGGGCGGTCACCACGCACGGTGATCCGCGTCGGTGCGTCTGTCACGCCACGTCCAGGACGTCGAGGATCCGGTCGACGACGGCAGCCGGCTTGATGCCGTCGGTGCTGACGGTATGCGTCGCGACTGCCGCATACAGCGGGCGCCGTTGCTCCATGAGCTTCAGCCATTGCGCCCGGGGGTTGCCGAGCAGCAGCGGGCGGTCCCGGTTGAAGCCGACCCTCCGCGCCGCGTCGGCGATGCCGACGTCGAGGAAGACGACTGTATGCCCGCGCAGCGAAGCGCGCGCTCCTTCGTCGAGCACCGCGCCTCCGCCGAGCGCGAGTACGCCGTCGTGTTCGGTGAGCGCGCGTTGCACCGCGGCTCGCTCGAGCTCGCGAAACCGTGCTTCACCGTGTTCGACGAATACGTCCGCGACGCTGACACCAGCGACCGCCTCGACGTCGGCGTCGGTATCGCGAAACCCGATCTCGAGCCGTCGGGCGAGCGCGCGCCCCACGCTCGTCTTGCCGGCGCCGGGCGGACCGACGATGACGACGCGCGGCGGCATCAGCGGATGTCGAGATGCTCGAGATAGGACCGAACGTTGCGCCGGGTCTCCTCGACCGAGTCCCCGCCGAACTTCTCGAGCACTGCGTCCGCGAGGACCAGAGCAACCATCGCCTCCGCGACGATCCCAGCGGCAGGAACGGCGCACACGTCGGAACGCTGGTTGATCGCGGTGGCTGGCTCGCCGGTCCTCACGTCGACGGTCTGCAGGGCTCTGGGCACGGTCGAGATCGGCTTCATGGCGGCCCGCACGCGCAGCACCTCGCCGGTCGACATCCCGCCTTCGGTGCCGCCAGAGCGACCGGAGGCGCGGCGGATGCCCTCGTCGGTGCCGACGATCTCGTCATGCGCCTTGGAGCCGCGGGCACGAGCCAGCTCGAACCCGTCGCCAACCTCCACGCCCTTGATGGCCTGGATGCCCATGAGCGCCCCAGCGAGCCGGGCATCGAGGCGCCGGTCCCAGTGCACATGCGACCCAAGTCCTGGCGGCAGACCGTGCACTGCGACCTCCACCACACCGCCGAGGGTGTCGCCGTCGCGACGTGCCGACTCGATCTCGTCGACCATCGCGGCGCTCGTTCGCGCGTCGAGCACGCGGACCGGGTCTGCGTCGAGCGCGTCCTGGTCGTGCTGTTTCGGCACGACACCGACGTCGGCCCGCACGCTCCCGATCTCGACGACGTGGCTGACCAGGGCAGCGCCGGTGGTCTGCTCGAGGAACGCTCGAGCGACGCAGCCCAGCGCCACCCGGGCCGCCGTCTCCCGCGCCGAGGCCCGCTCGAGCACCGGCCGGGCGTCGGTGAAGCCGTACTTCTGCATGCCGGCCAGGTCGGCGTGCCCGGGACGGGGGCGGGTCAGCGGCGCGTTTCGTGCTTGCTGCTCGAGCACACCGGGATCGACCGGGTCGGCCGCCATGACGGTCTCCCATTTGGGCCACTCCGTGTTGCCGACCCGGATTGCGACCGGCCCGCCCTGTGTGAGGCCGTGGCGCACCCCGCCCAGGATCTCCACATCGTCCTGTTCGAACGTCATCCGGGCGCCGCGCCCATGGCCCAGCCGCCGGCGCCGCAGCGCCTCGACGATGTCCGAGGTTGTGACGTGGACGCCGGCGGGCAGACCCTCGAGGATCGCGACCAGTGCCGGTCCGTGCGACTCCCCTGCGGTCAGCCAGCGCAGCATGTCTTGGATCTTTCCACGATGAGCGCTCAGCCCCCGATCCGGTCCACGTATGCGTCCGCGACGTTGCCGCCGACCAGAACGGCGACCAGCGCTCCCAGCAGCATGTAGGGACCGAACGGGATGGCGGTCTTGCGGCCGGCCCGGCCGGCGAGCATGAGACCGACGCCGGCAACCGCTCCGATCAAGAACCCGAGGAACGCGCCGACGACAAGCTCACCCCAGCCCAGCCAGCCGAGGAACAGGCCCAGCACACCGGCCAGCTTCACGTCGCCGAACCCCATGCCGGCCGGATAGATCATCGCCAGCAGGAAGTAGAACGTGAACAGCGCAGCCGCCGCGATCCAGCCGCGCAGGTATGCGGCCCAGTCCGGTTCGAGCGCGCTCGGCAGCAGCAGGAGCAGCCCGCCTACCGCGTACGAGGGCAGGACGATCGCGTTGGGCAGCCGGCGGGTGGCGAGGTCGATGTCGGCGAGCGCGACGGAAATCGCGCCGAAGTAGAGGTACGCCGGCAACGCCCAGTCCCAGCCGAACCGCGCTGCCAGCACGGCGAAGGTCGCGGCGGTGAGGAGCACGACGGCCAGCGGCGGCAGCCGGGCGGACTCGGCCGGGTAGCGGCTGACCAACCGGGACAGCAGCACCCCGACCGCGGTGCCCAGTGCCGCAGCCACCACGACCAGAGCGAGCATCGGGTCAGCCTAGGAGCCGGGGTATCAGCGGCTCGCGATTTGACCTCCTCACCTGCGTAAACCGTGGCAATCTTTCTCCGGGGGTTGAGCAGATGATGGTCGTGGAGTACTTCGACGGCGGCGCCGGTGGTCGCTGGGTCGAGCGCACGGGCAGCCGTGAGGTCACCAAGGACGCGCTCACTCAGGGCAGGCTGTCGCCGATCAACTCCCAAGAGCTGCTGGCCCGACGGGTCGCTCGGCTTCAGCAGGTCCATCACATCCGCGAGGCCACCCTGGAGCGGATCATCGGCGGCGACGAGCTGCTCTCGTCGACATACCTGACGCGCGGGGCGCAGGCGATGAAGGCCGTCGGTCGCGTGGTGATCGGGAACTCCGAGGGCTACGGAACCGGCTTCCTGGTCGCACCGCGGGTGCTGATGACGAACAACCACGTGCTCAAGACCGCGGCGGACGCAAGGAAGAGCAGCGTCCAGTTCAACTACGAGGAGCGGCCGGACGGATCGGTGCGGCCGAGGACCTTCAAGCTCGCGCCCGACCAGCTGTTCATCACCAGCGCGCCGCTGGACTACAGCGTTGTCGCCATTGACGGACCGAAGGACCCGGGCACCAGCCAGGGCGTGCTCCCGCTGATCGGGGCGGCCGGCAAAGCGCTGCTCGGAGAGTGGCTGAACATCGTTCAGCACCCGGAGGGCCAGACCAAGCGCATCGCGATCCGGCAGAACCGGCTCAGTGACGAGCTGCCGAAGTTCCTGCACTACGAAGCGGACACCAACCCCGGCTCCAGTGGCTCCCCGGTGCTGAACGACCAGTGGGAGGTCGTCGCGCTGCACCACAGCGGGGTGCCGAAGACCGACGACAAGGGCCAGTACCTCAAGGCGGACGGTTCGGTGTGGGCCGACGACGAGGGGCTCGACGCCATCGCGTGGGTGGCCAACGAAGGCGTCCGGGCCAGCGTCATCGTCAAGGACCTCAAGAAGCGGCGGGTGAAGCTCGACGCCACGGGTCAAGCCTTGCTGGATACCGTCTTCAAGGCCGGCGAGTCGGCCTAGCGGCTGGCCAGCTCCGCTGCACCGGCGGCGCGCATCACGGCGAGCGGCGCCGGCCGCCCGGTCATGAGCTCGACCTGGCGGGCCGCCTGGTGCACGAGCAGCTCGAGCCCGCTTGCCACGGTGCCGCTCAGCTGCTGCCATGCCAATGCGAGCGACGTCGGCCACGGGTCGTACACCACGTCCAGCAACACACCGGGTGCTTCCGGCACCATGCCGACCAGCCGGTCGGCTACCCCACTGGGCACCGTCGAGACCACGACGTCGGCGAGCAGCCCCTGCTCGGCGATCGCCCACGACTCGATGGTCACCGGCATGCCCAGCCGAGCCCCGACCGCGCGGAGCTCGTCGGCCGCGTCGGGTCGCCGGACGAAGACGGTCACCTGCTGGCAGTGGAGCGCCGCCAGGGCCGCGAGCGCGGATCGTGCAGTGGCCCCGCCTCCCATGACGGTCGCAAAACCCACATCCCCGGCCGCAACGTCGGCCTCGCCAAGCGCATCGACCATGCCGGGCACGTCGGTGTTCCAGCCGACGCGTCGCCCGCCCTCGGCCATCACGACGGTGTTGGCCGCCTGCACCACGTCGACGAGGTCATCGCGCGCATCGAGATGGGCCAGCACCACCTGCTTCAACGGCATGGTGATGGACAGGCCACGCCACGACGGATCGAGGACGTCCAGGAACGCCGGCAGCGCCTCGGCGGTGCACTCGACCGCCTCATAGGTCCAGTCCAGGCCGAGCGATGCGTAGGCTGCCCGGTGCAGCGCAGGGGACAGCGAGTGGGCGATCGGCGACCCGAGGACGGCCGCTCGGTTCACCCGCTGCCCGTATTCGCCTTCAGCTCCTCCTTGAACTGGAGGAACTCGTCGTACGACGCGGTGAACTTGGTCTCGCCGGTGTCCGGATTCACGGTCACGAAGTACAGCCAGTCACCCTCGGCCGGCGACAACGCCGCTTCCATCGCCTGCTCGCCAGGCGAGCCGATCGGTCCGGGTGGCAGCCCGGGGTACTTGTAGGTGTTGTACGGGGACTCCACCTCGAGGTCGGCAAGGGACACCGCGACCGTGTCGCGGTTCAGGGCGTAGTTCACCGTCGAGTCGAACTGCAGCGGCATCCCGGCGGCCAGCCTGTTGTAGACGACGCGCGCGATCTTCGTGAAGTCCTCCGGATGGCCCTCGGCTTCGAGCAGGCTCGCAACCACGAGCGCCTGATACGGGGTCAGGCCGACACCGGCGGCCCGGCCTTCCAAGTTGACCGCTTCCGATGACTGGCCGAATCGCGCGACCAACGTGGACAGCACCGACGTCGCGGTGTCGTTGGGTTGGATGTCGTAGCGTGCCGGGAACAGGAAACCCTCGGCGTTGTTGTTCGCGTAGGCCGGCAACCCGATCGCCGGGCCGTTCTGCGCTGCCGCGGTCAGCTCGGCCAACGGGATCTGTGTACCGGCCGCCAGCCGGTCAAGGGTCTCGGTGAGCCGCAGGCCTTCGGGCAAGGTGACCTGCGCCATGATCCGCGACGACGGGTCCAGCATGAGGTCGAGCGCACCCGTCGCCGACATCTGCTGCTTGAGCAGGTAGAAGCCGGGCTGCAGTCCGCGCGAAGCCTCCTCCGCGGCAGCCGCCTCGACGAAGGCGTCAGCCGACTTGACGACGTCGGCGGCCTCCAACGCCTCGCCGATGTCGCGGGCGGAGTCGCCGGGCAGCACCTGCACGGTCGCCTCGCCGGTGCCTGGGCCCGGATAGTCGTTGCTGCCGCCACCAACCAGGCGCATCCCGAAGACCACACCCACGGCGACCAGCGCGACCAGCGCGACGATGGACACCAGCGCAGCCAAGCCGCCGCGACCGGTGCGCCCGGTCGTCGACCCGGTCGACATGTCGATGCCGAGCTGGCTCACATGCGCTCCGTCTCCACGAGCGTCCCGGCTGGGGCGCCGGTTGCCCTTTCCGCGTCCAGTGCGGTCTGGCAGATGATGACAGCAGCGGCCTGGTCCACGACGGACCGCCGGGCCGGACCTCGCGCGCCGGCCTGCAGAAGGCCCTGCTCGGCAGTGACCGTCGTCAGCCGCTCGTCAACCAACCGTACGCGGACCGGTGAGATCCGAGCGGCCAGGGCACCGGCGAAGGCGCGGCTCGAGTCGGCGGCCGCTCCCTCACGACCCGACAGGTTCACCGGCAGCCCCACCAGTACCTCCAGCACTTCGTACTCGGTGGCGAGCTCGAGCAGCCGGTCAAGATCTGATCCGCCGCGGGCATCCCGGCGCACGGTCTCGACCGGGACCGCAAGCGCCCCGGTGGGGTCACTTCGGGCCACCCCGATCCGCACCGATCCGAGGTCGACCGCCAGCCGGACTCCGGGTCGCAACGCTCGCTACCCCGCCTGGGCCAGCCAGGTCCGCACCGCCACGAGCGCGGCGTCGAGGCCGCTCGGGTCGGTGCCACCACCCTGCGCGACGTCGTCCTTGCCGCCGCCGCGACCGCCGACCGGGGCGAGGGCGGCGGCGAGCGCGTCCTTGGCGGACAGGCCTGCCGACCGAGCCCGCTCGTCGGTGGCCGCGACCGCAGCGACCTTGCCGTTGGCGACCCCGAGGCCCACCGCGACGACCGGGCGTCCGGACGCGGCCGCCGAGGAGCGCGCGCTGAGCACCAGCTCGCGCAGCTCGTTGCCAGTGACGCCGTCAGGTGCTCGGAACGCGACCAGCGTCGCGCCGCCCACGGCCTGACCATCCCCGACGACCGATGCGGCGTCGGCCCGCAACTGGGCGGCGCGCAGCTTGGCGAGGTCGCGCTCGGCCTCTCTGAGCCGGGTGAGGATGCCCTCGACCCGCTCCGGCAGTTCTTCCGGTCTCGCTTTCAGCGCCTCCGACAGCTGCGCGAGCAGGACGTGCTCGCGAGCCAGGAACCGGTACGCGTCGACACCGACGAGCGCCTCGACCCGCCGGATCCCGGCTCCAATCGACGACTCGTGCAGCAGCTTGATCACGCCGAGCTGTCCCGACCGTGCGGCGTGCGTGCCGCCGCACAGCTCGCGTGCCCAGTCGCCGACGGACACCACGCGAACCCGATCGCCGTACTTCTCACCGAACAGCGCCATCGCGCCCATCGCCCGCGCCTCATCCTGGCTCATCACCTCGGCGTGGACCTCGAGGTCGTCGACCAGCACCTCGTTCACCCGCTGCTCGACGTCGCGCAGCACGGTGGGGGGCACCGGGCCCCCGGCGGAGAAGTCGAAGCGGAACCGCCCCGGTGCGTTTTCCGAGCCGGCCTGGGTCGCGGTCTCGCCGAGCGCCTCTCGAAACGCCTTGTGCACGAGGTGTGTGGCGGTATGCGCCCGCGAGATGGACAGCCGTCGTTCGACGTCGACGATCCCGAGGCCGAGGTCGCCGACCTCGACCTCGCCGTCGAGAACGCGAGCGCGGTGCACGATCAGGCCGGTCAACGGTGCTTGCACGTCGTCGACCTCAACCAACGCGCCGTTGGACAGCCGCACGATCCCGGCGTCCGCGAGCTGCCCGCCGCCTTCGGCGTAGAACGGGGTGCGGTCGAGGACCAGCTCGACCTGCTGGCCGGCGACCGCTGACTTCGCCGGCCCACCGTCGATCAGCAGGCCGCTGACCCGGCCTTCGGTCGACAGCTCGTCGTAGCCGGTGAACTCGGTCGGCCCCGCGGCGTCCACGATCTCGCGGTAGGCGGAGACATCGGCGTGCCCGGTCTTCTTCGCCCGTGCGTCGGCCTTCGCCCGTTCTCGCTGCTCGTTCATCAGCCGGCGGAAGCCGTCGGCGTCAACCGACAGGCCCTGCTCCGACGCCATCTCCACCGTCAGGTCGAACGGAAAGCCGTAGGTGTCGTGCAGCCGGAATGCCCGCTCCCCCGACAACGACGATGCCCCGGCGGCGGTCGCCTCGCGGACCGCCGCGTCCAGCAGGGTCGTGCCTGCGGTCAAGGTTCGGAGGAACGCCTCCTCCTCCGCATACGCGATCGTGGAGATGCGCTCCCAGCCGGTCTCGAGCTCTGGGTACGAGCGGGCCATCAGATCCTTGGAAACCGGCAGCAGCTCGGGCAGAACTGGGCGGTCGACCCCGAGCAACCGCATCGACCGGACGGCGCGCCGGATCAGCCGACGCAGAACGTAGCCTCGTGCCTCGTTGCTCGGTGTGACCCCGTCGCCGATGATCATCAGCGCGGTCCGCACGTGGTCGCCGACCACCCGCAGTCGCACGTCGTCGGTCTGGTCGGCGCCGTAGCGGCGACCGGACATCTCCATTGCGCGCTGGATGACGGGGAACGTCTCGTCGATGTCGTACAGGCTCTCGACACCTTGCAGGACGGTGGCCATCCGTTCCAGGCCCATTCCGGTGTCAATGTTCTTCGCCGGCAGCTCACCGAGGACGTCGAAGTCGACTTTGCTGCGCACCTCGCCGAGCAGCTCCTGCATGAAGACGAGGTTCCACACCTCGAGGTAGCGGTCCTCGTCTGCCTCGGGTCCGCCCTCCTTGCCGTACTTGGGTCCGCGGTCGTAGTAGATCTCGCTGCATGGGCCGCCGGGGCCTGGCACACCCATGTGCCAGTAGTTGTCTTTCAACCCCCGCCGGACGATGCGCTCGTCGGGCAGCCCGGCGACCTTCTTCCACAGGGCAATCGCCTCGTCGTCGTCGAGATAGGTCGTGGCCCAGAGCCGGTCCGCCGACATGCCGTACCCGCCGTCGGCGACCGAGCGGGTGAGCAGCTCCCAGGCGAGCTCGATCGCCCCTTCCTTGAAGTAGTCGCCGAAGGAGAAGTTGCCGTTCATCTGGAAGAACGTGCCGTGCCGGGTGGTCTTGCCGACCTCCTCGATGTCCAGGGTGCGCACGCACTTCTGCACGCTGGTCGCCCGCACCCACGGCGTCGCCTCCTGGCCGAGGAAGTACGGCTTGAACGGCACCATCCCCGCGTTGACGAACAGCAACGTCGGGTCGTCGAGCAGCAGCGGCGCCGAGGGGACCACCGTGTGTCCGCGCTCTTCGAAGAAGCGCAGCCAGCGGCGGCGGATCTCGGCGGTCTCCATCAGTCAGACCCTAATGCCCCGCGCAGCACCTCCCGGATGCGTTGCAGCCGCTCGGACAGCTCCGCCTCGGCGCCGTGTGCGCCCGGCTGGTAATAGGCCCGCCCCAGCACGTCGTCCGGGGCGTACTGCTGCTCGACAATGCCGCGCGGGTCGTCGTGCGCGTATGCATAGGCGCTTCCCGGCGCGGACCGCAGATGAACGGGCACCGGACCGACGAGCCCACGACGTACGTCCGTGACCGCCGCACCGATGGCCGTCACGACCGCGTTCGACTTCGGCGCGAGCGAGAGGTGGATGACGCACTGCGCCAGGGGGATCTGCGCCTCCGGCAGGCCAATCTGGGCGACCGCCTGCGCCGTCGCGACCGCCATCGGGAGCGCCGTCGGGTCGGCCATGCCGATGTCCTCGCTGGCGAGGATGATCAGCCGCCGCGTGATGAAGCGCGGGTCCTCCCCGGCCTCAACCATTCGCGCGAGGTAGTGCAGCGCGGCGTCGACGTCCGACCCGCGCACGCTCTTGATCAGCGCGCTCGTGATGTCGTAGTGCTGGTCGCCGTCGCGGTCATAGCGCACCGCCGCCCGGTCGACCGCACGCGCGACGTCGGCGACGCCGATCAGCCTCTGGTTGCGAACCCGCGCCGCGCCTGCCGCTGCTTCGAGCGCGGTGAGTCCCCAGCGCGCGTCCCCGGCCGACAGCCGGGTGAGCTGGGTGAGTGCCTCCTCGTCGACCTCGACGGCTCCCCGCAGCCCACGGTCGTCGGCCACCGCTCTCTCCAGGAGAGTTCGTAGGTCGCCCTCATCGAGCGGCAGCAGCGTCAGCAGCAGGCTGCGCGACAGCAGCGGCGAGACGATGGCGAAGCGCGGGTTCTCGGTCGTCGCCCCGACCAGCGTGACCCAGCGGTTCTCGACGCTCGGCAGCAGCGCGTCCTGCTGCGTTTTCGAGAAGCGGTGCACTTCGTCGATGAACAGCACCGTCTCCTGGCCGGACATGCCGAGCTCGCGCCGGGCGCCGTCGATGACCGCACGAACCTCCTTCACCCCGGCGTTGACGGCAGACAGCTGCATGAAGCGCCGGTCGGTCGCCTGCGAGATGAGGTAGGCGAGTGTCGTCTTGCCGGTGCCGGGCGGCCCCCACAGGATCAGACTCGACGGCACCGCCGGACCGGCCCCCCCGGCGCTCTCCTGGATCAACCGACGCAGCGGCGAGCCTTCGCCGAGCAGATGGTCCTGGCCGACAACCTCGTCGAGCGAAACCGGCCGCATCCGCACTGCCAGCGGCGCCCGGGCCCGCTCGTCTGCCGCGGCCGTGAACAGGTCGTGCTGGTCTGCCGGCACGCCTGCGACCCTAGACGCGGTATCGGACAGACTGAACTCCGTGCAGGTGTCGACGGTCACGGCCTTGACCGGCAAGCTGGAGCTGCTCGCGGCGTCCGGCGATGACCCCTACGTCCGCTACGACGTGCGCGACGAAGTCCCGGTCCGGGGCTGGAGCCGAGCCGGCGCGGTTGCGTGGGTCGCACCGGACGCCTGGCACCGTGATCGCGCTGCGCTGAACGCGGTCGGCCCGGTGCCCGAGGCGGCGGAGCTGGTGGGCCACATGATCACGTCCGGCGCAGTCGAGCCGCTGCCGTGCCGGCTGCCGCGCGGCGCGATGCCCCTGCTCCCCGACTCCGTCCGTCCGCCCAAGTGGGTCGACTGGGACTGGTGGTGGTCGCAGACCCCGCCGCCGACGCAGGCGAACGAAATCGCGGTCAGCTGGCTCGATGATGACGACCACGACGACATCACCGCGCTGCTCGAGCTGTCGAGCCCGACTGCCTCCGCCAGTGTCGCCGACGAGCACACGTTGCGCTGGTGCGGCGTCCGCGATGACTCGGGCGCGCTGATCGCCTGCTGTGCCGACGTCCGCTACTTGCCCAACGTTCCGCACCTCGCCTCGATCGCGACCCGCCCCGACCAACGCGGTCGCGGGCTCGGCGCGGCCGTCACCGCATGGATCAGCCGCCGATGCTTCGACGAAGGCCTCGGTGTCGTCACCTTCGGCATGTATGCGCACAACGAGACGGCCCGACGGATGTACCGACGGCTGGGCTTCACCGACCTGCACCATTGGAGCAGCGCCAGGCTGACCTGCTGATTGACCCAATTTTCGGGCGGGGGACTCAGACGCCGTCGAACGCGGGCGGGTAGACGACCTCGCCGTGCGGCCGTCCCTCGTACCCACGCAGCCCCAGCGCCTGCACAGCATCGCCCGCCTGCTTGTCGTAAGCGGTGATCAAGCCAAGCCGGCGCGCCGGCACGAAGCCGAATCGCGCGTAGTATCCCGGATCGCCGACCACAACGACCACGCGGTCGCCGGCCACCTCGGCCGCTTCAAGGCCCGCGCGGACCAAGCGCGCCCCGATGCCCTGCCCCCTCCAGGCCGGGTCCACTGCGACCGGAGCCAGCGCCAGCGCGCCCGACGCGCCGCCCACCCGCACGGGCGTCAACAGCACATGGCCGACGACCTCGCCACGGTCGGTCTCTGCCACCAACGCGAGGTCGCCCCGAAAGCCGAGGGACTCGCGGAGCGCGTCCACCAGGTCGGCTTCGTCCGGCTGGCCGAAGGCGGCCTCGAGCACTCGTCTGACCCCGACCACGTCCCGCGGGCGCTCGTGCCGGACCAAGACGCTGGCCACGTCAGGCCTGCGGCTCGGGCACCGCGTCAACGCCAGCCTCGGCGCGCTGCTCCGCGGTGATGGGCGTCGGCGCTTGGGTCAGCGGGTCGTACCCGCCGCCGCTCTTCGGGAACGCGATGACCTCGCGGATCGAGTCGGCGCCTGCGAGCAGCATGCAGACCCGGTCCCAGCCGAAGGCGATGCCGCCGTGCGGCGGCGGACCGTACTGGAACGCCTCCAGCAGGAAGCCGAACTTGGACTCGGCCTCTTCCTTGGTCAGTCCGATCACGTCGAACACCCGCTGCTGCATCTCGGCCTGGTGGATACGGATCGAGCCGCCGCCGATCTCATTCCCGTTCACGACCATGTCGTATGCGTAGGCCAGCGCCTCCCCGGGCCGGTCCTGGAAGTCGGCCGCATACTCGGGCGTCGGACCGGTGAATGGGTGGTGCACCGCAGTCCACCCCGTGGACCCGTCGGTCAGCTCGATCTGCTCGAACATCGGCGCGTCGACGACCCACAGGAACGACCAGGCGGACTCGTCGATGAGCCCCTGCCGTTTGCCGATCTCCAGCCGGGCCGAGCCGAGCAGCGCCAGCGCCTCGGATCGCCTGCCCGCGCCGAAGAATGCCGCGTCCCCCGGCGACGCTCCCACTGCCGCAGCGAGCCCTGCTCGTTCCGAGTCCGAGAGGTTCTTGGCCACCGGGCCACCCAGCGAGCCGTCCTCGCCGAACGTCACGTAGGCCAACCCGCGGGCGCCGCGCTGCCTGGCCCAGTCCTGCCAGGCGTCGAAGCCCTTGCGTGGGGTGGACGCTCCGCCCGGCATCACGACCGCGCCGACGTAGGGCGCCTGGAACACGCGAAACTCCGTGGTGTCGAAGTACGACGTCATATCGACCAGCTCAAGCCCGAACCGGAGGTCGGGCTTGTCCGAGCCGTAGCGCGCCATTGCGTCCGTGTACGTCATCCGTTCAACGGGCGGCACCTCAACGCCGAGCACGCCGAGCCACAGCGCGCGCACGACCGCCTCCCCGAGCTCGAGCACGTCGTCCTCGGTGACGAAGGACATCTCGATGTCGAGTTGGGTGAACTCCGGCTGCCGGTCGGCGCGGAAGTCCTCGTCGCGGTAACAGCGGGCAATCTGGTAGTACCGCTCGAGCCCGGCCACCATCAGCAGTTGCTTGAACAGCTGCGGCGACTGCGGCAGCGCATACCAAGATCCTGGATGCAGTCGCGCGGGCACCAGAAAGTCCCGCGCGCCCTCGGGCGTCGACCGGGTCAGCGTGGGCGTCTCGATCTCGACGAAGTTGCGCTCGGAGAGCAGCGAGCGGGCGATCCGGTTGACCTCGGACCGCATCCGGATCCAACGCGCCGGCTCCTCGCGGCGCAGGTCGAGGTAGCGGTACTTCAGCCGCGCCTCCTCGCCCGGCACGTCAACCCCCTCCACCTGGAACGGCAGCGGCGCCGCCGCCGACAGCACGTGGAGCGACGACACCACGACCTCCACCTCACCTGTTGGGAGCTCGGGGTTCTCGTTCCCGACCGGGCGCGGCCGCACCTGCCCGACGACCTTGACGCAGTACTCCGCGCGCAGGTCACCTGCGACCTCGCTCTCGCGGATGACCACCTGCACGATGCCGGAGGCGTCGCGCACGTCGATGAACGCGACTCCGCCGTGGTCGCGACGACGCGCCACCCAACCCGCGAGCGTCACGGTCTGCCCGGCATCCGACGCGCGCAGCGTCCCGGCCTCATGCGTCCGGATCACGACAGCTTCTCCTTGAGGTACAGCACGACGTCGGCAAGCGGCACGCCGGTCTGGTCGCCGCTGGTCATGTCCTTGACCTGCGCGACCTCAGCCGCCAGATCTCGCTCACCGAGGACCAGCGCATACGCGGCACCCGAGCGGTCAGCGGCCTTCATCGCGCCTCGCGCACTTCGGGAGCCGTATGCGAGGTCGGCGGCGACGCCTTCGCGCCGCAAGGCCGTCACGAGTCGGAACGCCTCCCTACGCGCTTCGTCGCCGAGCGGAACCGCGAACACCGTCACCCTCGCCGGCACCTCGAGCGTGACGCCCTCGGCCTCCAGCGCGAGCAGCGTTCGGTCGACTCCGAGCGCCCACCCGACGGACGGCAAAGGCGGCCCGCCGATCGACTCCGACAGTCCGTCATAGCGTCCGCCACCCCCGATCGCGCTCTGGGCTCCCAGTCCATCGTGAACGAACTCGAACGCGGTCCGCGTGTAGTAGTCGAGGCCGCGCACCAGCTTTGGCGCCTCCTGCCAGAGCACACCGGCATCGGTGAGGAAGGCGCGCACGTCGTCGTAGTGCGCCCGACTGTCGGCCGACAGGAAATCCACCATCAGCGGTGCGCCGGCCAGCTGCTCCTGAACCTCAGGCCGCTTGTCGTCGAGCACCCGCAGCGGGTTGATCGCGACCCGCCTGCGAGTCGCCGCGTCCAGCTCGAGTTTCGACAGAAACGCGACAAGCGCCTCGCGGTACGCCGGCCGGTCCGACGCGTCCCCGAGCGAGTTCAACAGCAGCCGCACCTTGCGCAGACCGAGCGCTGCATACGCCTCAACCGCCAAGGCGATCAGCTCGGCGTCGACTGCGGGGTCGTCGGTGCCCAGGGCCTCGGCTCCGACCTGGGAGAAGTGCCGGTACCGCCCGGCCTGCGGGCGTTCGTAGCGGTAGTACGACCCGGAGTACCAGAGCTTGACCGGAAGCCCGCCTCGGTGCAGCCCGTGCTCGAGTGCCGCTCGCACGACCGGGGCCGTGCCCTCCGGCCGCAGCGTGAGCTCGTCCCCGCCGCGAGAGGTAAAGGAGTACATCTCCTTGCCCACGATGTCGGTCGACTCACCCACGCCGCGAACGAACAGCGACGTGTCCTCAAAGGTCGGCGTTTCGACGTAGGCGTATCCGGCCAGCCGCAGCGGCGCGGACAGCGCGTCGCGGACCGCGAGCAGCACCTCCCCGGCCGCCGGCACGACATCGAAGGTTCCGCGGGGTGCCTTCAGGGAGCCCGACACTCACAACCCCCGGGACGGGCCGGCCAGCGGAGCAGCCTGCGCGAGGAACGGGTTGCTCGCGCGCTCGGCGCCGATCGTCGTTGCCCCGCCGTGTCCGGGGAGCACCACGACATCGTCATCCAGCGGGAGGCACTTGGTCGCCAAGCTGTGCAGCATCCGCTCGTACGAGCCGCCGGGCAGGTCGGTACGGCCGATGGAACCGGCGAACAGCACGTCCCCGCTGAACATCGTCTCCGGGTTGTCGTCGGCTGCACCCGGCAGCCGGAACATCACCGAGCCCGGAGTATGGCCAGGTGCGTGGTCGACGCTGATCTCCAGGCCGGCGATCGACAGCAACGCGCCGTCGAGCAACGGGCGGACGTCGTCGGGCTCGGTGAACGTGAACCGTCCGCCGAACAGCTGCGCAGCGTCCCGCGACAGGCCCTTGAGCGGGTCTGCGAGCAGGTCTCGGTCATCGGGGTGGATCCACGCCGGTATGTCCCGCGCGCCGCAGACCGGGGCAACGGAGAAGGTGTGGTCGAGATGCCCATGGGTGAGCAGGACCGCGACCGGCCGCAACCGGTGCTCAGCGATCACCTCGTCGAGGGTGCTCACCACCTCGACGCCCGGGTCGATGACGATGCATTCCGTGGCGGTCCCAGGCGCGACGACGTAACAGTTCGTCCCGGCGAAGGAGGCGGGGAAACTAGCCACAAGCACGAGGGTCGAGGGTACCCGCCTAAACTGTTCCGCCGATTAGGAGCAGGAGGAGCAGAACGTGGCGTCAAGCAGGCAACGCGAGCGCGAGCTGGCGCGGGCACGGTTTGAGCGGCAGCAGGCGAAGAGGGCGGAGCGGGCTCGTCGGCGCAGGGCGACCAACCGTGCGGTCGTCGCCGGGATCGCGGTCGTCGCCATCGTCGCTCTCATCGCGCTCACCCTCGTCCGCAGTGACGACGACGAAACCGACCCGGCGGCGACCGGGGAGACCTCCCCATCCGCCTCGGCAACCGACGACGCGGCTGCGCCCGCGAACTGCGCGGCGGTCCCGGCCACCACCCCCGCGACGCTGTCGTGGCCGTCCCCGCCGGAGCAGACGATCAACCCAGACGCCGCATACACGATCAGCCTGAACACCAACTGCGGGCCGATCACGATCGCGGCCGACGCCAAGAACGCTCCGGTCACCACGAACTCGATGGTCTTCCTGGCGAACCAGATGTTCTTCGACAACACCCCATGCCACCGGCTCACGACCGAGGGCATCTTCGTGCTCCAGTGCGGCGACCCGACGGGCACCGGGACCGGCGGGCCCGGGTACCAGATTCCGGATGAGAACCTGCCGACCGCGGAAGGGGTCAACTACCCCGCGGGCACGGTCGCGATGGCGAACAGTGGGCCGAACACCAATGGCTCCCAGTTCTTCCTGGTCTACGACGACACGACCCTCGGCCCGAACTACACGGTCTTGGGGCAGATCACCGAAGGGCTGGACATCGTCAAGGGGATCGCCGCAGGCGGGGTCCAGGGCGGCACCACGGACGGCCCGCCCGCAACGCCTGTCACTATCCTGACCGCGACGACGTCCGAGACGCTGCCAACGGGATGAGCATTCAGGTGACCGAGCCGAGCGACGTAGCCGCCGAGCACGCGTTCGGGCGGGTGGATGCCGACGGGACCGTCTTCCTTCGCCTGCCCGAGGGCGAGGTGGTCATCGGGTCGTTCCAGGCCGGCTCACCCACAGATGCGATCGCGTACTACGCCCGCAAGTACGACGGTCTCGCGGCCGAGGTTGCGCTGCTCGAGCGGCGCATACGCGACGGTCAGGTGGCGCCGGGCGAGGCAAAGCAGTCAATCGACAAGCTGCGCGCCGCCCTCGTCGAGCCGCATGTGCTCGGGGACGTGGCCGTGCTCCGCACCAGGGTGAGCGCGATGGGACCGGCGGTCGACGCCGCCCGCGCCGCAGTGCAGCAGAAGAAGGCTGAAGCCCGAGCCGCGTCGCTTGCAGAGCGCGAGAGCCTGGTCGCCGAGGCCGAGACCCTGGCGGAGTCGAACCAGTGGAAGGTCGCCGGCGACCGGCTCAAGGAGCTGCTGGAGCTCTGGAAGACGGCGCCGCGGGTCGACCGCGCTGCCGAGCAGGCCATGTGGAAGCGGTTCAGCGCCGCCAGAAACTCCTTTGACCGTCGTCGGCGGGCGCACTTCGCGCAGGTCGGCGCCGAGCGGACGCTCGCCAAGGAGCGCAAGGAGGCCCTGGTCAAGGAGGCAGAGTCGTTGGCGGGGTCGACCGACTGGGGACCGACCGCCGCCCGGTACCGCGCCCTGATGACCGAGTGGAAGGGCAGCGGCCGGGCCGGGCGGGCCGACGAGGAGGCGCTGTGGCAGCGCTTCCGCGCGGCGCAGGACGCGTTCTTCGGCGCTCGCTCGGCCACGTTCAACGAGCGGGAGGCGTCATACGCGGACAACCTCGCCGCCAAGGAGGCGCTGGCGGCCGAGGCCGAGAAGCTGCTGCCGATCAGCGACCTGACCGCGGCGAAGTCGGCACTGCGCTCGGTCCAGGAACGCTGGGAGGCGGCCGGCCGCGTGCCGCGTGAGGCCAAGGATCGGCTCGAGGCCCGGCTGCGGCGAGTGGAGCAGGCCATTCGCGAGGCGGAGGAGTCCCGCTGGCGGCGGTCGAACCCGGAGGCTCGGGCGCGTGCCGAAGCGACCGTCGCCCAGCTGCGCGAGTCCATCGCCCGGCTGGAGACCGAAGCGGATGCCCATCGGCAGGCCGGTCGGACGGAGAAGGCGCACCGCGCCGACGCCGACGCAGCCGCCCGCCGAACCTGGCTCGCCGAGGCGGACAAGGCGTTGGCGGAGTTCAGCGACTAGCTGGTCCTTGCCGAGGTCACCCGGTAGACGTCGAAGACGCCGTCGACCCCGCGAACAGACTTGAGCACCGCACCGAGATGTTTCGGGTCGCCCATCTCGAACGTGAACCGCGACATCGCAATCCGGTCCCGTGTTGTGGTGACCGATGCGGACAGAATGTTCACGTGCTGGTCGGACAGCACCCGGGTCACGTCGGACAGCAGCCGGGACCGGTCGAGCGCTTCGACCTGGATCGACACCAGGAACACCGACGTCGCGGACGGCGCCCATTCGACCTCGGTCATCCGACCCTGCTGGCCCGACAGTGACGCGACGTTCACGCAGTCGGTGCGGTGCACCGAGACCCCGTTGCCGCGGGTCACGAAACCGACGATGTCGTCGCCAGGCACCGGCGTGCAGCACTTGGCGAGCTTCACCCAGACGTCGCTGGCGCCCACCACCACGACGCCGGGATCCCCCTGCGGCCGGCGCCGGCGAGACGCCTCGCGGGTGGGCGAGGTGGCCTCGGCCAGATCCTCGGTCGCCCCCTCTTCGCCGCCCATGGCCTGCATCACCCGCTGCACGATCGACTGGGCGCTGACGTGACCCTCGCCGACCGCCGCATAGAGGGCGTCGATGTCCTTGTGCGTGAGGTCGTGCGCGACGGAGACCAGCACGCCGCCGTTCATCACCCGCTGCAGCGGCAGCTGCTGCTTGCGCATCGCCCGGGTGAGGGCGTCCTTGCCCTGCTCGATCGCCTCTTCGCGACGTTCCTTGGTGAACCACTGGCGGATCTTGTTGCGGGCGCGGGCGCTCTTGACGAAGCCCAGCCAGTCCCGTGACGGGCCGGCCCCCTGAGCCTTCGAGGTAAAGATCTCGACGACGTCACCGTTGACCAGTTCGCTCTCCAGCGGCACCAGCTTGCCGTTCACCCGCGCACCGATACATCGGTAGCCGACCTCGGTGTGAACGGCGAACGCGAAGTCCACCGGCGTTGCCTTCGCCGGCAGGGCGATCACGTCGCCCTTCGGGGTGAACGCGAAAACCTGGGCGTTGCCCAGATCGAAGCGCAACGAGTCGAGGAACTCACCGGGGTCGCTGGTCTCGCGCTGCCAGTCGAGCAGCTGGCGCAACCACTGCATCTCCTCGACGGACGACTTGCCGTGCCCCTTCCCGCTGGAACCCTCCTTGTACTTCCAATGGGCGGCGATGCCGTACTCGGCCCGCCGGTGCATGTCGTTGCTGCGGATCTGCAGCTCGACCGGCTTGCCACCGGGACCGATCACGGTCGTGTGCAGCGACTGGTACAGGTTGAACTTCGGCATCGCGATGTAGTCCTTGAACCGACCCGGGATCGGGTTCCACCGCGTGTGCACGATGCCGAGCGCCGCGTAGCAGTCCCGGACCGAGTCGGTGAGGACCCGGATGCCGACCAGGTCGTAGATGTCCTCCAGGTCGCGGCCGCGGACGATCATCTTCTGGTACACGGAGTAGTAGTGCTTGGGGCGGCCGGTGACCGTGGCCTTGACCTTGGCCGCCTTGAGGTCCTCGTCCACCTGCTCGATCACGCCTTCGAGGAAGTCGTCCCGGCTGGGCGCGCGCTCGGCCACGAGGCGGACGATCTCGTCGTACATCTTCGGGTAGAGGATCGCGAACGCGAGGTCCTCCAGCTCCCACTTCAACGTGTTCATCCCGAGCCGATGCGCCAGCGGTGCGTAGATCTCGAGGGTCTCGCGAGCCTTCGACTCCTGCTTGGTCTGCGGCAGGAACCGCATCGTGCGCATGTTGTGCAGCCGGTCGGCGAGCTTGATCACGAGGACCCGGATGTCGCGCGCCATCGCGACGACCATCTTGCGGACGGTCTCCGCTTGGGTCGCCTGCCCGTACTTGACCTTGTCGAGCTTGGTCACGCCGTCGACCAGGGCGCCGATCTCCTCGCCGAAGTCCTGGCGCAACGCTTCCAGGGAGTACTCGGTGTCCTCGATCGTGTCGTGCAGCAAGGCCGCGGCCAACGATGCCGGCGGCATCCCGAGCTCGGCGAGGATCTGGGCAACCGCGAGTGGGTGGGTGATGTACGGGTCGCCCGAGCGCCGGCGCTGGTCGCGGTGGTGGTACTCGGCGACCTCGTAGGCCCGTTCCAGCACCCGCAGGTCGGCCTTCGGATGCGTCTGCCGCACGGTCGCGAACAGCGGCTCGAGCACCGGTGCGACGGTCGACCCACGCTGGCCGCCAAGACGCGCCAGCCGGGCGCGAACCCGGCTGGAGGGAGTCTGCGAGGTGAGGATGTCGCCGGGCGGCGCGACAGCACCGGGCGCGGTCTCGGTGCGCACCGCACCCTCGGCGGGCAGGTCGGACGTATCCACAGGCGTGGTCAGTCTAACCAGGGACGAAATCCGGGCATTCCGGAGGCGCCGTCACGCGAGAAGCGCGTGGACGTCGACCCCGGGCAGCCGCGAGCGCCCGTTCAGGAACGTGAGCTCGATCAGGATGCTGAGGCCGACGACGTCCGCGCCCGTCCGGCGCACCATGTCGATGGTCGCTGCGGCGGTTCCGCCGGTGGCCAGCACGTCGTCGACGATGAGCACCCGGTCTCCCGCGGCCATCGCGTCACGGTGCATCTCGATGGTGGCTTCCCCGTACTCCAACGCATACGACTGCGACAGGGTCGCCGATGGCAGCTTCCCGGCCTTGCGCACGGGCACGAAGCCCGCACCGAAGTGGTAGGCCACGGGTGCGGCGAGGATGAAGCCGCGGGCCTCGATTCCGACAACCTTGTCCACGGTGCCCCGCCCGTGGTGGTTCACGATGGCGTCGACCGCGCCGGCGAACGCGACGTGGTCGGCCAGCAGGGGCGTGATGTCCTTGAACATCACCCCGGGCTTGGGATAGTCGGGCACGTCCCGGACGCGGGACGCGAGCAGCTCGACCAGGTCGATGGGCATGTCCGCCGAGTATCAGCTGCGGCGCTTGCTGGCCGGCTTGCGCTTGGGCTGCTGCCGCGGACCGGCCGGCCGTACCGCGGGACCGGTCATCGTCAATCGGTGCGCCGGCTCCTCGGACCCGACATCCTCGGACCCCACCTCCTCGGGCACGACTTCCTCAGGCACGACCTCCACCGGTTTCGCGGCCTTCTTGCCACCCCCACGCCCGGCGACGCGGCGGGTCAGCGCCTGCATCGCCGGCTCGCGCTCCTTGAGCTGCGCGAGCAGCGGCGTCGCGATGAAGATCGAGCTGTAGGTGCCGGCGATGATGCCGACGAACAGCGCCAGCGAGAGGTCCTTCAGCGTGCCGGCGCCGAGCAGAAGCGCGCCACCGAACAGCAGGGCGGCGACGGGGAGCAACGCGATGATCGACGTGTTGATCGAGCGGACCAGGGTCTGGTTGAGCGAGAGGTTCGCCGCCTGGCTGTACGTCATCCGGCTGCCCGAGGTGAGGTTCCGGGTGTTCTCCTTGATGCCGTCGAAGACCACGACCGTGTCGTACAGGGAGTAGCCGAGGATCGTCAGGACACCGATCACCGTCGCCGGGGTCACCTCGATCCCGAGCAGCGAGTAGACGCCGATCGTGATGATCAGGTCGTGCACCAGCGCGACCACGCCCGTGATCGCCATCTTCCACTCGTAGGTGATCGCGAGGAACAACATGATCAGCACCAGGAAGATGGCCAGGCCGGTGATCGCCTTCTGCGTGACCTGCTTACCCCAGGACGGTCCGACGATGTCGGTGCTGACGTCGTCGACCGAGACGTCGAACTCCTCCGCCAGCGCCTGAGTGACCTCCGTCGACTCCGCGACAGTCAGCTCCTCGGTCTCGATGCGCAAGGAGCGGTTGTCACCAGTGCCGACGATCTGCACGATGGCCTGGCCCTCGACGCCAGCGTCGGCGACGGTTTCCCTGGCCTGTTCGACGGTGCCGGTGGTGGTCGGCACGGTGAAGACCGCACCGCCCGTGAACTCGATGCCGAGGTTGAGCCCGCGGAAGGCCAGCGACGCCAGCGCGATGACCGTGATGATGATCGAGATCGTGTACCAGCGGCGACGGCGGCCGACGAAGTCGTAGGAAACCTCACCGCGGTACAGCTGACCGGACAGCGTGCCAAGGCGCGACATCAGGCCTCCTTCGTGGCGGGCTTCACCGCGGGATGACGCCGGCCGACCAACAGCGGGCCCGGCGTCGCCATCCCCAGGTGCGCCGGGTCCAAGCCGGACCACTTGTGGCCGCCACCGAAGAACTTGGTCCTCGCCAGCAACACAATCATCGGTTTGGTGAACAGGAACACGACGAGGATGTCCACCACTGTGGTCAGCCCCAGGATCAACGCGAACACGCGAACATTGCCCACGCTGACGAAGAACAGCACGCCTGCCGCGAGGATCGACACGAAGTCCGCGGACAGGATCGTGCGGCGGGCCCGCTTCCACCCGGTCTCGACCGCGACCCGCAGCGTCTTGCCCTCGCGGACCTCATCGCGGATCCGCTCGAAGTACACGACGAAGGAGTCTGCGGTGATACCGATGGCGACGATTGCCCCGGCGACGCCGGCGAGGATCAAGGTGACATCGAGGAGCACGACGAGCGCGTACGTGACCGCCGCTGCGACCGCGAGGCTGAAGATCGAAACGATCCCGAGGCCCCGGTAGTAGAGCAGCGAGTACAGGACGACAAGCAGCAGACCCACGGCGCCGGCGATCAGCGCCTTCTCGAGGTAGTCCGCGCCCAGCGTCGAGGACACCGTCTGCGCGGTCCCGACCTCGAACGAGATGGGCAGGGCGCCAAGGTCGAGGTTGCTCGCCAGCTCCTTCGCGGTGGTCTGGTTGAAGTCGCCGGAGATCTCGGCCCTGCCGTCGACGATCGCGTTGTTGACGCCGGGGGCCGTGATGACCTCGCCGTCCAGCACGATCGCGAACGCGTTCTCGGCCCCGGTCTTGCTGACGAGCGTCTCAGTGGTCTCGCGGAAGGCCGCAGTGCCTTCACCGTTGAACTCCAGGTTGACCACCCACACACCGGTGCCGTCCTGCCGCACGCCTGCCTGGGCGCTCGTCAGGTCGGAGCCCCTGACGGCGACCGGTCCGAGTAGGTACTTCGTCGCGCCGTCAGTGCTGCACGCGACGATCGGCTCGTCCGGCGTCTCGACGTCCTGCCCACGCTGGTCCGGGTCGGTGCAGTCCTTCTCGAGAAACTCCTGCTGCAGCTCCGGGCTGATGCCGAGAGCGTCCAAGGTCGGGTCGGTGGTCGGCACCGAGGGTGGGACGGACGGGCTCGGCTCCGGCGTCGCAGACGGAGTTGGTGCGGGCGCGGCGGCCAGGCCCTGCGGCGTGGCCCGGCCGGCGGGGGACGCTGTTGGAGACGCTGTTGGGGACGCTGTTGGGGACGCAGATGGGCTCGGCGCGGTCGCCGGCACGCCGGGGGCGGCGGCCAGCACGGGGCGGAAGTCCATGCGGTACGGCTTGCCGATCGAGTCGATCAAGTCCTGCTGGGTGGCGCCGGGGAGCGAGATGACGATCGTCTGGCTCGACCCGCTGCCCTGTGCCTGGATGTCCGGCTCGGCGACGCCTTCGGCGTTGACCCGACGCTCGAGCAGCTCGATCGCGCGATCGATCTGCTCGTCACTCGCAGCATCCTGGCCCTCGGCCGGCCGCGGAATCAGGGTGATGCTCGTCCCGCCCTGCAGGTCGAGACCGAGATTCGGCGTCCAGTTGCCGGTCAGCGCCATGGCGGTATACATGCCGACGAGGAGCAATGCCAGGACCGCGAGGGCCCGGCCCGGCCGTGAGACCGTCGGTGTCGACGACTTCGTCGCCACGGTCACCTCTCCTTGGGTGTTCGATGTGCCATGTGCCGGCCGCGCAGTATGACCGACGCGGCTGAGAGCGATCGGTTTCGGCTCTCAGGATGCCTGGTTGCCCGACAGCCCTTCGTCGGTGGGTTCGGTGTCGCTGCCGGCCCCGGTCGGGTCCTGCGGCGCTTCAGACTTCGGCTGGACGACCTTGGCGATCGCGCCCGTCACCATCCGCAGGGTGGTACCGGGCGCCACCTCGACGGTGACCTCGCCCTCGCCTACCGACCGGATGGTGCCGAAGATGCCGCCCGCGGTCATCACCTCGACGCCCGGCGCCAGGGCGCGAGTGATCTGCTGGGACTCCTGCTGCCGCTTGCGCGCCGGCCGCAGGATGAGCAGGTAGAACACGGCCACCAGCAGGATGAGCGGCAGCAGCGCTTCCACGAAAACCTCCAGGGATTGGCGCGGGGCCGAGCATGGCCGGCAACCCACGAAGCCTGGAAAGTGTACGTCTGCTCAGACCCTGAACAGACCGGGCTGGCTGTCCACGGCGACCATTCCCAGGTGAGACCACGCGGACGCGGTCGCGATCCGCCCGCGTGGGGTGCGGGCAAGCAACCCGCTGCGGACCAGGAACGGCTCGACGACCTCCTCGACCGTCTCGCGCTCCTCGCCGACGGCGACCGCGAGGGTCGCGAGGCCCACCGGCCCGCCACCGAAGCGGCGGCACAGCGCGTCCAGCACAGCCCGGTCGAGCCGGTCGAGCCCCTGCTCGTCCACGTCGTAGACAGCCAACGCCGCCTGGGCCACCGCGACAGTGACCACCCCGTCGGCCTTGACCTGGGCGTAGTCGCGGACCCGGCGGAGCAGCCGGTTGGCGATCCGCGGCGTGCCCCGGGACCGACCCGCGATCTCCACCAGCCCGCTCGGCTCGGCCGGCACGTCGAGCAGCCGGGCCGAGCGTTCGAGCAGCTGGACCAGCTCGTCGACGGCGTAGAAGTCCAGGTGAGCGGTGAAGCCGAACCGGTCCCGCAGCGGGCCGGGGAGCAGGCCGGCCCGGGTCGTGGCCCCGACCAGGGTGAACCGCGGCAGGTCGAGCGGGATCGCGGTGGCACCGGGTCCCTTGCCCACGACGACGTCGACCCGGAAGTCCTCCATCGCCATGTAGAGCATCTCTTCGGCCGGCCGGGCCATCCGGTGGATCTCGTCGAGGAAGAGCACCTCCCCCTCGGCGAGGGATGACAGGATCGCGGCCAGGTCGCCGGCGTGGGTGATCGCCGGCCCGCTGCTGATGCGCATGGGCGCCTCCAACTCATGCGCGATGATCATCGCCAGGGTGGTCTTGCCGAGCCCTGGCGGGCCGGAGAACAGCACGTGGTCGGGCGCGCTGCCGCGCCCGCGAGCCGCGTCCAGCACCAGACCCAACTGCTCGCGGACTCGTTCCTGGCCGACGCACTCGTCGAGGCGCCGCGGTCGGAGCGCCGCCTCGGCGGCCCGCTCGTCGGCCTCGGAGTCCGGCCGCACCAGCGACTCCACCTCAGGCTCGGCTCAACGTCTTGAGCGCGGCCCGCAGCAGGGCCGCCACGTCCGAGGGGCCATCGGGCTCGGCCAGCGGCGCCACGGCGACCACCGCGTCGTCCGCCTCACGAGTCGACCAGCCGAGACCGAGCAACCCGCTGTGCACCTGCGCCCGCCAGTCCCCGGCGGGTTGAGGCACGTCGGACAGCCGCCCGGCTGGGGCACCCAGGCGGTCCTTCAGCTCGAGCACGATGCGCTGCGCCCCCTTGCGTCCGATCCCGGGCACCTGGGTGAGCGTGACCAGGTCCTCGGTCGCCACCGCCCGACGCAGCTCATCGGGTGAGTGGACGGCGAGCATGGCCTGCGCCAACCGCGGCCCGACCCCGCTGGCGGTCTGCACGAGCTCGAACACCGCCCGCTCGTCTTCCTCCGCGAACCCGTACAGCGTGAGCGAGTCCTCGCGAACCACCAATGACGTCGCCAACCGCGCGGTCTCGCCCAGCCGCAGCCGGGCGAGCGTGCCCGGCGTGCACTCCACGGCCAGCCCGATGCCTCCGACCTCGATGACGGCCTGCGCGGGCGCGAGGGCGATGACGCGCCCGGTCACCGATGCGATCACGACCGAACCACCTGTGCCAACCGTTCGTATGCGGCTCCCCGCCACAGGTGGCAGATCGCCAGCGCCAGTGCATCGGCGGCATCGGCCGGGGTCGGCGTCGCCTCCAGGCGGAGGAGTCGCTGCACCATGAACCCCACCTGCGCCTTGTCCGCACGGCCGTTTCCGGTGATCGCGGCCTTGACCTCGCTCGGCGTGTGCAACGCCACGGCGCAACCGCTGCGCGCGGCAGCGGCCAACGCCACCCCGCTGGCCTGGGCGGTGCCCATGACCGTTCGGACATTCAGCTGGCTGAAGACCTGCTCGACGGCCACGGCGTCCGGCGCATACGAGACGATCCAGGCTTCGATCGCGGCAGCGATCGTGAGCAGTCGCTCCGCGACCGGGGCATCGGCCGGGGTTCGCACGACGTCGACGGCGACCAACGACAACCGTCGGCCCACCGCACCCTCGACCACACCGAGCCCGCAGCGGGTCAGCCCCGGGTCGACGCCGAGCACCCGCTTCGAACTCATGTTCGGGAGGCTACTAGCCGACCGCTTCCATGATGTCGTCCGACACGTCGAAGTTGGCGTAGACGCTCTGCACGTCGTCGCTGTCCTCGAGGGCATCGATCAACCTGAAGATCCTGCGCGCGCCGTCCTCGTCCAGCGGGACCGACACCGATGGCAGGAACGACGCCTCCGCGGACTCGTAGTCGATGCCCGCAGCCTGCAGCGCGGTCCGGACCGCGACCAGGTCGCCGGCCTCGGAGACGACCTCGAAGGACTCGCCGAGGTCGTTCACCTCCTCGGCGCCGGCGTCGAGCACGGCGCCGAGCACGTCGTCCTCGGACAGGCCGGCAGCCGGGACGATGACGACACCCTTGCGGTTGAACAGGTACGACACCGAGCCCGGGTCGGCCATCGAGCCGCCGTTGCGGGTCATCGCGACCCGGACATCGGACGCCGCCCGGTTGCGGTTGTCCGTCAGGCACTCGATGAGCACCGCCACGCCGTTCGGGCCGTAGCCCTCGTACATGATCGTCTGGTACTCGGCGCCGCCGGCCTCGGCGCCGGACCCCCGCTTGACGGCGCGGTCGATGTTGTCGTTGGGGACGGACGACTTCTTCGCCTTCTGGATCGCGTCGTACAGCGTCGGGTTCCCAGCCGGGTCTCCCCCGCCGGTCCGCGCGGCCACCTCGATGTTCTTGATCAGCTTCGCGAAGAGCTTGCCACGCTTGGCGTCCACGACCGCCTTCTTGTGCTTGGTGGTCGCCCACTTGGAGTGGCCGCTCATGCCTGCCCTCTCACGATCTCGACGAACAGCCGGTGCACCCGGGTGTCCCCGGTCATCAGCTCCGGATGGAACGACGTCGCGAGCAGGCTCCCCTGCCGGACGGCGACGACCTTACCCGCGGCGTCACCTGCCGCATGCGTGCTCGGAACGCGAGCCAGCACCTGGACGAACGGCCCGACCGCCTCAACCCACGGGGCCCGGATGAAGACCGCGTGCACCGGTGTCCCGTCGACCCCGGCGAACTCCAGGTCCTCCTCGAAGGAGTCCACCTGCCGCCCGAACGCGTTGCGCCGCACGGCCACGTCGAGCCCGCCGAAGGTCACCTGATCCGGCGGCGCGTCCACCAGCCGGTCCGCGAGCATGATCAGCCCGGCACATGAGCCGTATGCGGGCATGCCCGCCGCCAGCCGCTTGCGGATCGGCTGCAGCAGGTCGAACGCGACCGCGAGCTTGCCGATCGTCGTGGACTCACCGCCCGGAATGACCAGCGCGTCCACCGCGTCGAGCTCCGAGGAGCGGCGAACGCCCACCGCTCGGGCCCCAAGCGAGGTGAGGACCCGCTGGTGCTCCCTGAAGTCGCCCTGGAGCGCCAGGACGCCGACCGTCGGACGTGTCATGACTCCGCTTCAGCCGGCTCCGCCAGTCACCAGCCGCGCTCCGCCAGCCGGTGTGCGACGGGGACGTCGGCGACACTGATGCCGACCATGGCCTCGCCGAGGCCGCGGGAGATCTTCGCGATGACGTCGGGGTCGTCGAAGTACGTCGTGGCCTTCACCACGGCTGCGGCCCGCTCGGCCGGGTTGCCCGACTTGAAGATGCCGGAGCCGACGAACACACCGTCCGCGCCCAGCTGCATCATCATCGCCGCATCCGCCGGGGTCGCGATGCCGCCTGCGGTGAACAGGACCACCGGCAGCGCGCCGGTCTCGGCCACCTCGCGCACGAGCGCATACGGAGCCTGCATCTCCTTGGCCGCGACATAGAGCTCGTCCTCAGGCAAGGAGGACAGCCGACGAATCTCGGCCCGGATCGCCCGCATGTGGGTGACCGCGTTGGACACGTCGCCGGTGCCGGCCTCACCCTTCGAGCGGATCATCGCTGCGCCCTCATTGATCCGGCGCAGCGCCTCACCGAGGTTGGTGGCGCCGCAGACGAACGGGACGGTGAAGGCCCACTTGTCGATGTGGTGGGCGTAGTCCGCCGGGGTCAGCACCTCGGACTCGTCGATGTAGTCGACGCCGAGCGCCTGCAGCACCTGGGCCTCGACGAAGTGCCCGATCCGCGCCTTCGCCATGACGGGGATCGACACCGCGGCGATGATGCCGTCGACCATGTCCGGGTCGCTCATCCGGGACACCCCGCCCTGAGCGCGAATGTCCGCGGGGACGCGCTCCAGCGCCATCACGGCGACCGCGCCGGCGTCTTCGGCGACCTTGGCCTGCTCGGGGGTGACCACATCCATGATCACGCCGCCCTTGAGCATCTCCGCCATGCCGCGCTTCACCCGCGACGTGCCGATCACAGACTCGCTCATGCCGCCAGCGTACGCCGGAATGGGCCTGCTTCCGCCGGGCCAATCAGGGATCGGTGGCCGGCGTCAGGTGACTGATGCCGGGCGGTTCTTGTCGATGAGCACGACCCAGACCTGGCCGGCCGCCAGGGGCATGTCGACGCCGTTGAACAGGTACTGGGTCGGCGCGTCCGGGCTCGGCCGCTGCCACGTCACGTCGAAGGCCTGGCCGTCGCGCAGGACGACGGCGCCGCCGGAGCCGACGGTCGCGGTGTACGGCGTGTTCGCCGCACCGCGGCCGTACTCGGAGGGCCTCACGTCCACGTACTGCACGATCACAGTCGTTCCGCCTGCCTGGCCCTCGGTTGGTGTTTGGTCCGCGCGGCCGTTCAAGGAGTACAGCCAGCGCCCGGTTCCTGGGTCGTATGCCAGCGCGATGCTGGCGTCTGGGTAGCTCGCCACCACGCGCGTCGCGGGTCGTCCCCCGGCCGGCAGCGGGCCGAACCGGAAACCGACGTCGCGGGTGACGGGCGCGTCGGGCCTCCGGCCGAGCAGTTGGACCGGGTCACCGAACAAGTTGTGCGGCGCCGATCGGCCCCTCTCTCGCCAATAGCCGACGCCGCTGGAGTCATGGCTCACCGAGCGCAGCGGCGAGGAATTGATCGCGGAGACCACTCCGCCGTTCGCACCGGAATAGGCGAACGCGACCGGTCCGTACTGCGCGAGCAGTTCCAGGTCGGAGATGCGCGCGCTGCGGACCGGGCCGATCTTGGGCGGCAGACTCGAGGAGTAGACGGCGAGCAACCGGGTCAGGCCGTACTCGACCTGCTTGACGTAGACCACGTCGGCTGAGGTCAGCCCAACGTGCGGCAACGCCTGGTTGATGTTGTCGATCTTGATCGCGAGCGCCGGCCCATCGGTCACGTTTGGCTTCCCTGCCAGCAGCGAGGTCGGTACCGGCGGGGGCGGTGGGGGTGGGGGCGGAGGCGGCGGAGGTGGCGTCGGCGTCGGAGTCGGAGAGACCGAGGCGTTGTCTTCGGCGACCGGGCTGGCGTCATCCAGCGCGGCGCCCCCGCCGCAGGCTGCAACACCGAGCGCCAGGCCCAGCACGGCCAGCAGCCCAGTGGTTCGCAACCCGAGACGGCGTTTCACGACGGGAAATGGTAGGTGCTGCCGAGGGATGCTCCGCGCACCGACGCGCAAAGGAGGACGGATCAGCTCAGCTCACGAGGGCTGCGGGCGGGGCGTCGTCCATCTCGAACGGCGTGGGCCACGGCGCGGTCCCGGCCAGGCGCAACCCCTTGACCACCGGGCGCTCGCGCAGTCGCAAGGTCGCGCGGACGACCTCGTTGTGGAACTGCCGCGCGTAGACCACGCGTGTGCCCGCGGCCCCGAGCCCGCCGATGATCGCCTCGCCGGCCGGGTTGCGGCGAAGGCTCTGGACGTCCTCTTGGTCGTCGAGCGCCGCCCGCAGCGCGCGGCTCAGGTCGCCTTCTTGCTGCGGGCGGTGCGGCCGGGTCGACTCGCGAGCATCATGCGCCGCCTCGGCGACGAGCAGGCTGCTCGCCGGGTCGAGCAATCCCGAGGCCGCGAGCTCCAGCGCCGCAGCGTTGCGGTCGGCCAGGGCGGCGTCGAGGGAGGACCGCGCTGCCTCGACCCGGATGTGCAGCCGGTCGAGCCGGCCGGCCAGCGAGCGCAGGTAGACGGCCACCGCTGCCGTCACCAGCAGCACCCAGACCCACCACGGGATCACGGGCGCGTCACGCCTCCTCTCGCAGCCGGGTGAAGCGACCGAGGGCCTGCCCGTGGTTGTCCTCGACCACGGTGATCCCCGGAGAGACCACGGTCTCGTAGACCGCCTGCACCCGCTGGGCGACCGTTGCCCAGTCGTAGCGGTGCACGACGGAGGCGCCCGCGGCGACCAGCTCGGCGCGGGTCCGCTGGTCGTCGAGCAGTTCGTCGGCCGCTTTCGCAAGCGCCGACGAGTCCTCGTTCGGGAACAGCACCCCGGCCCGGCCGTTGTCCAGGACCCGGGCGAATGCATCCAGGTCGCTGGCGAGCACCGGCGTTCCCGCGGCCATCGCCTCGAGCAGCACGATGCCGAAGGACTCGCCTCCGGTGTTCGGTGCGACGTAGATGTCCACCGATCGGAGCATCCGCACCTTGTCCTGTTCGCTGACCGTGCCGAGGCAGGTCACCCGGGCGCGCAGGTCCTTCGGTAGCTCGTCGTAGACGTCTGCGGCGTCGCCGGGGCCTGCGAGCAGGAGGCGCAGGCCGGGCCGCCGAGGGGCCAGCTCCACGAAGGCGGACAGCAGCACTGGCAGTCCCTTGCGCGGCTCGTCCATCCGGCCCAGGAACCCGAGTGCCCCACTCGACCCTGGCCAGCCGGGCAACGGCTCCCCCGCGGTGAACCTTCGCACGTCCACGCCGTTCGGGATCAGCACCGCGTCGCCGCCGAGATGGCTGACCAGCGTGGTCCGTGCGTACTCGCTCACCGCGATCCGCGCGCTGATCTTCTCGAGCGCCGTCTGCAGCATCCCGTAGAACGCCGACATGGCCCGCGACCGCCCCGACATGTGAAAGGTGGCCACGATCGGGCCCAGCGCCGCCCACGTCGCCAGCAATGACAACGAGGGGCTGGCCGGCTCGTGCACATGCAGCACATCGAACTCGCCCTCGCGGATCCACTTGCGCACCCGCGAGGCGGTCCGCGGGCCGAACGCGAGCCGCGCGACCGAGCCGTTGTACGGGACAGGCACGGCTCGACCGGTACTCACGACGTATGGCGGCACCTCGTCGTCATCGTCTGCCGGCGCCAGGACCGAGACCGAGTGGCCTTGGCGCATCAGCTCGACGGCGAGGTCGCGCACGTGCGCTTGGACTCCGCCGGGGACTCCCCAGTCGTATGGGCAGACCAAGCCAATTCTCACGGTGCGGGCCTCGGAGGCAGGTCCGTCAGCCACAGCCGCTGCAGCATGTGCCAGTCCTCGGGATGCTCCGCAATCCCCTTCGCGAAGGCATCGGCCACCACCTGCGTCGCTTCCCGGACCACCCCGGCTCGAGGGGCAGCGCGATCGAGGAGCACGGGCGGGTGAATCCGAACGCGGCTGCGATCGGGCTCGTACCACAGCGACGCCGGCATCAGGTCCGCCCCCGTCTCGTACGCCAGCAAGGCCGGTCCGGCCGGCATCTTCGTGGGCTCGCCGAAGAACTCGACCTGGATGCCGCTGGCGCTGAGGTCGCGGTCGGCGAGCAGGCAGACCATGCCGCCGTCATTCAGTCGGCGGCGCAATGTCGGCAGCACCATGCGGTCGCCGAGCGCGAGGACCTCCATGCCCAGGCTGCGGCGGTAGTCGAGGAACCGCTCATACAGCGACTCCGGCTTGAGCCGTTCAGCCACCGTGGTCAACGGCATGTAGTCGATCGTGGCCCACGCGCCAGCGTGGTCCCAGTTGCCGCTGTGCGGCAGCACGATCAGCAGGCCGCGGCCGGCGGCGATCGCGGCCCGCATGTGCTCCTGACCGTCGACCTCGATGGTCGAGACGATCTGCTGCGGGCTGAGGTTGGGTAGCCGGAACGCCTCCCGCCAGTACCTGAAGTACGACTCCACGGCCCGGTGAGACAGGCGTCGCAGATCCTGGTGGGACGTGTGCGGCCCGACTACCCGGCGCAGGTTGCGCTCCAGCTGCTGGACGCCCGTACCGCGCCGCCGCCACACCTGTTCGGCCAACCCGTTGAACGTCGCCCGGGCCATCCGCTCGGGCATCCGTTTGACCAGCGCCCAGCCGGCTGCATAGGCCCGGTCGGAGACCTCGTCCCTCACGCCGCGGGGTCCTCACGCGCCGAGAAGTCAATCTGCCGACGGACGTACACCATGCGCTGCACCATGGTGACCACCGACAGGAGCGCGACCGCCCACAACGCGATCTCGAGGATGTACGGCACGCCGAGCCCGGACAGCCCGGTCGCGACCAGCACGGTCACCAGGCGTTCACTCCGTTCGAAGATGCCGACGTCGCCGCGCAGACCCAGACCCTCCGCGCGAGCGCGCGCATAGGAAACCACGAACCCGAACACGAGACCTGCCAGCGCAAGCCAGGCAAGCAATGGCTCGTCCCCGTCGCCGGCGAACCACAGCACGAGTCCGCCGAAGACCGCACCGTCGCCGATCCGGTCCAGGGTCGAGTCGAGGAAGGCACCCCAGCGGCTCGCCCGCCCGGCCAGCCGGGCCATCGTCCCGTCGAGGGTGTCCGAGAAGACGAACACGGCGATCACCACGGTGCCGACGAACAGCTCACCGCGCGGGTAGAAGGCGAGCGAGCCGGTCACGACGCCGATCGTCCCGATGACCGTGATCACATCGGGGCTGATGCCCGCGCGCAGCAGCCCCCGAGCCACCGGCGTGAACAGCCGGTTGAAGAAGGCCTTGGCGTAACGAGCCAGCACAAGCAGAGGCTAGCGATGGGCGGGAAGCAGCCAGGCCTTGCCGCGCCAACGATGGGGGTACAGGCTTGCCCCCACGTTGTCCTCGAGAAGGAGGCCAGATGGCCGCGAAGGAAACCGCAGGAGCCGCCGGCAGGGCACCGGTGGCCGACCGGCCGGAGAAGATTCGCAACGTCGCGCTGGTCGGCCATACGGGAGCCGGGAAGACGACGCTCGTGGAGGCCCTCCTCGTGGCGACCGGGACGATTCCTCGCGCCGGTCGCGTCGAGGACGGCACGACGACCAGCGACTTCGACGACGCGGAGCTGCGACAGCAGCGTTCGGTGTCACTGGCTGTAGCGCCGTTCGAGTACGACGGCTACAAGGTCAACTTGCTCGACACCCCCGGGTACGCGGACTTCGTCGGCGACCTGCGGGCCGGCCTGCGGGCGGCAGACGCCGCCCTGTTCGTGGTCTCAGCCGTGGACGGCGTGGACGGCACGACACAGATGCTGTGGGAGGAGTGCGCCGCCGTCGGCATGCCGCGGGCTGTGGTCGTCACCAAACTGGACAAGGAGCGGGCCGACTTCGACCAGATCGTCGCGATCTGCCAGCGGGTCTTCGGCGACGGGGTCCTGCCGCTCTACCTGCCGCTGGCCAGGGACGACGAGTCGCTCGGCGGCCTGATCGGCCTGCTGTCGCAGCAGGTCTACGACTACTCCGGCGCCGCGCGTGTGCAGAAGGACCCGGACCCCGAGCACCTGCCGCTCATCGAGAGCGCCCGCAACTCGTTGATCGAGGGGATCATCGCGGAGTCCGAGGACGAGACTCTGATGGACCGCTACCTCGCGGGCGAGCCGATCGAGGTCGACACCCTGATCGAGGACCTCGAGAAGGCGGTCACTCGAGGGTCGTTCTTTCCCGTGCTGGCGGTCGCCTCACCGGCGGGGATTGGGATGGCCGAGCTGCTCGAGGTCGTGACCCGCGGCTTACCCTCGCCGCTCGAGCACGGGCTGCCGGCCGTGACCACCCCGGAGGGGAAGCCCAAAGAACCGCTCAGCACCGACCCGGCCGGGCCGCTGGTCGCCGAGATCGTCAAGACGACGAGCGACCCGTACGTCGGCCGAATCTCGCTGGTCCGAGTCTTCTCTGGCACGATCCGGCCGGACGAGACGGTGCACGTGTCAGGGCACGGCCTCGAGGATCGCGGTCACGAGGACCACGACGTCGACGAGAAAGTCGGGGCGCTGTCGTCGCCGCTGGGCAAGGCACAGCGCACGGTCGCGCACGCGATGGCCGGCGACATCGTCGCGGTCGCCAAGCTGGCCCGCGCCGAGACTGGCGACACGCTGTCCGACAAGGACGACCCCGCCTTGATGGAGCCCTGGCTGATGCCCGAGCCGCTGCTCCCGGTCGCGATCGTGGCCCATTCGAAGCCGGACGAGGACAAGCTCTCCCAGGGTTTGCAGCGCCTCGTCGCCGAGGATCCGACGCTGCGACTGGACAACAACGCCGAGACCAACCAGCTCGTGCTCTGGTGCATGGGAGAGGCGCACGTCGACGTGCTGCTCGACCGGCTCAAAAACCGATACGGCGTCGAGGTCGACTCGGTGCCGCTGCGGGTGTCGCTGCGCGAGACGTTCGGTGCTCCGGCGAAGGGTCACGGCCGGCACGTCAAACAGTCCGGCGGTCACGGTCAGTACGCCGTCTGCGACATCGAGGTGGAGCCGCTCCCGGAGGGCTCCGGGTTCGAGTTTGTGGACAAGGTCGTCGGCGGCGCGGTACCCCGGCAGTTCATCCCGTCGGTGGAGAAGGGAGTGCGGCACCAGATGGGACGCGGGGTCGGCGCTGGCTATCCCGTGGTCGACATCCGGGTCACCCTGGTCGACGGCAAAGCGCACTCGGTGGACTCCTCCGACATGGCGTTCCAGACCGCCGGCGCGCTGGCCCTGAAGGAGGCCGCGAAGGCGACCACGGTGAACCTGCTCGAGCCGGTCGACGAGCTGGCGGTCCTGGTCTCCGACGAGTACGTCGGGTCGGTCATGTCCGACCTGTCCTCCCGGCGCGGGCGCGTCGTCGGCACCGAGCCCATCGGCACCGGTCGCACCTTGGTACGCGCCGAGGTCCCGCAAGTCGAGGTCACGCGGTACGCGGTCGACCTCCGGTCGCTGTCGCACGGCACCGGGACTTTCACCCGCACCTACGTCCGGCACGAGGCGATGCCGTCGCACGTCGCTTCGAAGCTGACCGCCGAGGCGGCTGAGGGAAAGAGCTGACGGGACCTACACTTCTCGGCCGTGACCCAGCTGTCCGTCCGTGCGAGGCGTGTGCGGCTCGCGACCAGCGCGGTCGTGATCGGCCTGCTGTTCTTCACGACGGTCTGGGGTCACGACGAGTACTTCCCGTTCGCGCCGATGCGCATGTTCGCGACCGCGAACAAGCCCGATGGCGTCGTCCGGTGGTTCTCCCTGCAGAAGCAGCTGAGCTTCGGCGAATGGCAGGGCACAGCCCTGAGCCCGACGAACGTGGGCATCAACCGTGCCGAGCTCGAGGGCCAGATCGACCGCGTCATCGACAACCCCGAGATGCTCCGGATGCTGGCCGAGTCGCATGTGCGGCTCGATCCGGACGGTGCGTCGTGGACCGGGGTACGGGTGATCCGCAACATCCAGCACCTCGAGGACTCGGTGCCGGTCGGCGATGTCGTCCATGAGGTTGTGGTCACCTGGGAGAGACCCCGATGACCGCGGCGGTCTCACGCTGGTTCTTCGCGCCGCTGCCCGTGGCCCGGGTCGCGGTCCTGCGGCTGATCGCATACCTGTTCTTGATCCTCGACGTGCTGTACCTACGTCCGTGGGGCGTCGGGCATGGGGAGCTGGACGCGGAGTGGTACGCGCCGCTCTGGATCGGACGGGCTCTCCCGCTGCCAACGCCGACGCCGTTGCTCGTCGACATCCTCATCGGCGGCCTCGTCGTCGGTTCGCTGATCGGCCTGACCGGGCGCTTCCCACGCCTGGTCGGTTGGTTCGTGGCGGTCCTCTACCTCCAGTGGATGATCGTCTCGATGTCGTACGGCAAGGTCGACCACGACCGGTTCGGCTTCATGCTCCTGCTGTTCGTGCTCCCCACCGTCGGCCGCGCCTCGGTCCGCGACCGCTCGCCGTCCGAGGCGGCCGGCTGGGCGCTGCGAATGGTGCAGATCGGCGCGGTAGCGACGTACTTCCTGGCCGGGCTGGCCAAGCTGCGGTACGGCGGGCTCGCCTGGTTCAACGGGGCGACGGTCGCCCGGTCGGTGGTCCGGCGCGGAACCGAGCTCGCGCTGCCCCTGCTCGACCACCCGTGGACCCTGCGCGCCACGCAATGGTTCATCATGATCATGGAGTTGACCTCGCCGGTGCTGCTGTTCCTGAAGGCACGATGGCAGTACCTCATCGTTGCCGGGCTGTTCGCCTTCCACATCGCGACGTTCATGGGCATCACGATCATCTTCTTCCCGCACCTGGTGGCGCTGCTGTCGTTCCTGCCGCTGGAGCGCGTGATCCCTTCGCGGTTCGTACGCACCCCCACGGTCCCGGCTGCACCTCGTCCCGCCGAGCCCGTCCCCGCATAGCATCCGCAACGAGCTACGCGGCGCGGTCGGACGCGCCCGGACGTAGGTGCGCCGGCATCGAGCACGCCGGGGTTCCACCCGGCAGCCGGTGCCGGTTGGCGGCGATGAGCCGGTATGCGCCTTCCGCGACCCACGACAGCGGCGGGATCAGGCACGGCCAGCCGAGGAGTGACCACGGCAGCCCGCACCGCACGAGCAGCATCCCGACCGCGGCGGCACCGGCCCGCTTCTGGCCGTTGGGCTCAACCCACTGGACGGCCTTCTCGCACTCGGCCTGCGTCAGCCCGAGTGACTCCAGGTCTGCGAACTGCCAGGCGTCGACGACGGGCTTGAACGGGATGTACTTCTCCATGAACTCGACGCAGCGCGTGCAAATGGCGCAGTCTCCGTCGTAGATCAGCACCGGCCGGGTTCGAGTCGAGTCGCCCTTCACGCGTCAATCCTTGCCCATGCCTGCGCCAACAGCCGACGCGTCTCGGGCAGCTCCTGCGGCAGCACCTTCGTCCGGGCGACCACCGGCATGAAGTTCGTGTCGCCGCCCCAACGCGGCACCACGTGCTGGTGCAAGTGCCCCGCGATCCCGGCACCCGCCACCGATCCCTGGTTCATCCCGATGTTGAAGCCCTGTGGCCCGGATACCGAGCGCACAACACGCATCGCGGCCTGAGTGTATGCGCCGAGCTCGGCCACCTCGGCCGTCGTGAGATCGGTGTAGTCGGGCAGGTGCCTGTACGGGCAGACCATCAGATGCCCTGTGTTGTACGGGTACAGGTTCAGCACCGCATACACCGCAGAACCGCGTGCGACGATCAGCGCCTCCTCGTCGGGCAATGACGGCGCGCGGCAGAACGGACAGTCTCTGGCACCCTCGCCGGCGGGCTTGCCTTCGCCCTTGATATAGGCCATCCGATGAGGCGTGTACAGCCGCTCCAGACCATCCGGGTCGGACAACGTTCAGACCTGCACCCGGTCGCGCACGGCCTGCACGATCTCGGCGATCGCATCGTCGACCGGCACGCCGTTCTTCTGCTCGCCCGACCGGTAGCGGAACGACACCGCGTCCCGACCGACATCGTCGTCGCCGGCGAGCAGCATGAACGGCACCTTTTGCTTCTGTGCGTTGCGGATCTTCTTCTGCATGCGGTCGTCCGAAGAGTCGACCTCGACCCGAATCCCCTCTGCGCGCAACCGATCCGCAACCGACGACAAGTACCCGACGTGCTCGTCGGTGATCGGGATGCCGACCACCTGCACCGGCGCCAACCAGGGCGGGAAGGCGCCCGCATAGTGCTCGACGAGCACGCCCATGAAGCGCTCGATCGACCCGAACTTCGCGGAGTGGATCATCACCGGCTGCTGCCGCGAGCCGTCGGCCGCCTGGTACTCCAAGCCGAATCGCGCCGGCTGGTTGAAGTCGTACTGCACAGTGGACATCTGCCAGGTACGGCCGATCGCGTCTCGGGCCTGCACCGAGATCTTCGGGCCGTAGAACGCCGCGCCACCGGGATCGGGAATCAGTTCCAGGCCGGTCTCGGTCGCCGCGTCCTCGAGGATGCGAGTCGCGACCTCCCACTGCTCCTCGGTGCCGATGAACTTGTCCGACTCCGGATCGCGAGTCGACAGCTCCAGATAGAAGTCGGAGAGACCGAAGTCCTCGAGCAGCCCCAGGACGAAGCGCAGCAGGTGCTTGATCTCATCCTCGGCCTGCTCCGGCATGACGTACGAGTGCGAGTCGTCCATGGTGAGGCCACGCACCCTGGTCAAACCGTGCACGACGCCGGACTTCTCGAAGCGGTAGACGGTTCCGAACTCGAACAACCGGATCGGCAGCTCGCGGTACGACCGCCCGCGCGACTGGTAGATGAGGTTGTGCATCGGGCAGTTCATGGCCTTGAGGTAGTAGTCGCTGCCCTCCATCGAGATCGGCGGGAACATCGTGTCCGCGTAGTAGGGCAGGTGCCCGGAGGTCTCGAACAGCCCCTGCTTGGCGATGTGCGGGGTCCCGACGTACTCGAAGCCCTCCTCGAGGTGCCGCGCTCGGACGTAGTCCTCCATCACGCGCTTGATGACCCCGCCCTTGGGGTGGAAGACCGCGAGCCCGGAGCCGATCTCGTCGGGGAAGGAGTACAGGTCGAGCTCCGCACCGAGCTTGCGGTGGTCGCGCTTCTCGGCCTCGGCCAGAAAGTCGAGGTGCGCTTTGAGCGCCTCCTTGCTCTCCCAGGCGGTGCCGTAAATGCGCTGCAGCTGCGGGTTCTTCTCCGAGCCACGCCAGTATGCGGCCGCCGACCGGCTCAGCTTGAACGCCGGGATGTGCCGAGTTGTCGGCACGTGCGGGCCGCGGCACAGGTCGCCCCAGGCGCGGGTGCCGTCCCGGCGCACGTTGTCGTAGATGGTCAGCTGGGCGCCGCCCACTTCGACGCTCGCCCCCTCCCCGAGGGCCTCGAGCGCTTCGCG
>JBEVHX010000127.1:0-9667 GCA_040510995.1 Candidatus Nanopelagicales bacterium | reverse complement strand
GGGCGACCGCGCGCACTACTACGACACCACCGGCACCGGCAACAGCCTGCTCATGCGCAGCCCGCACGTACTGCAGCTGATCATGGACTCGTTGCGTTACTGGGTCACCGAAATGCACGTCGACGGGTTCCGTTTCGACCTGGCGGCGACGCTGGCGCGCCAGTTCCACGAGGTCGATCGGTTGAGCGCATTCTTCGACCTGGTGCAGCAAGACCCAGTCATCTCGCAGGTCAAGCTGATCGCCGAGCCGTGGGACCTGGGCGACGGCGGGTACCAAGTCGGCGGTTTCCCTCCGCTCTGGACCGAGTGGAACGGCCGCTACCGCGACACCGTGCGGGACTTCTGGCGTGGTGAGGCCGCTTCACTTCCCGAGTTCGCCTCGCGCATCACGGGCTCGTCGGACCTGTACGCGACGAGCGGTCGGCGGCCGAGCGCCTCGGTGAACTTCATCACCGCGCACGACGGATTCACGTTGCGCGACCTCGTGTCGTACAACGAGAAGCACAACGACGCCAACGGCGAGGACAACCGCGACGGCGAGGGCCACAACCGCTCGTGGAACAGCGGCGCCGAGGGTCCCACCGACGACAAGGACGTGCTCGCGCTACGCGCTCGGCAGCAGCGCAACCTGCTCGTCACATTGATGCTCAGCCAGGGCGTTCCGATGCTGCTGCACGGCGATGAGCTGGGCCGCACCCAACGTGGGAACAACAACGTGTATGCGCAGGACAGCCAGCTTGCGTGGATCGACTGGTCGGCCCACGCCATAGACGAGGACCTGTTGGCCTTCGTGGAGCGACTGGTGGCCTTCCGCCACGCGCACCCGGTGTTCCGGCGGCGGCGATTCTTCCAGGGGCACGATGTGCGCGGCTCGCAGGGCGTCGAAGAGATCGCGTGGCTGCGGCCGGACGGCACGCCGATGAGCGACGCCGACTGGACCGGCGGGACGGCTCGCTCGCTCACGGTCTTCCTCAACGGCAAGGGTCTGCCGGACGTCGGGGCACGCGGAAAGCCCGTCGTCGACGACTCGTTCCTGCTCATGTTCAACGCGGAGGACCACGAAGTCGACTTCCACGTCCCGAACGGGGAAATGGGCGGCAGCTGGCTGCTCGACCTGGACACGTCAAGCGACTTGATCGAGGCGGGCGCAACCGTCGGCAGCGGCGAGCGGCTGACCCTCGCCAGCCGCTCGGTGGTCGTGCTGAGGTGCGAGTCCTGACCGCGCCGCTGTCGACCTACCGCGTCCAGCTCACGCCGGAACGCGGCTTCGACCACCTGGCCCGGTTGGCACCGCACCTGGCCCGCCTCGGCGTGAGTCACGCCTACCTGTCGCCGATCCTGCAAGCGGCGCCGGGCTCTGAGCACGGCTACGACGTTGTCGAGCACAGCCGGGTCAGCAGCGACCTCGGCGGCGAAGACGGGCTGCGCGCTGCTGCTCGCGCCCTGCGGACGCACGGCATCGGCGTCGTGGTCGACGTCGTGCCGAACCACATGGCGGTGCCGACCCCCGCATACCTCAATCGTCCGCTTTGGTCGGTGCTGCGCGAGGGCCCAAGGTCCGCCCATGCCTCGTGGTTCGACGTCGACTGGGGGCCGGAGCGGGCGATCGTGATGCCGATCCTCGCGCGTCGCATCGCAGCCTGCCTCGACGCCGGGGAGATCGTGCTCGACCCGTCGGGTGGTCCGGACGGCGAGCCCGTGGTGCGCTACTTCGAGCACGTTGTGCCGGTGCGGCCGGGGACGGCGGACCTGAGGATCGAGGAGCTGCTCGACCGGCAGTTCTACCGACTTGCGTACTGGAAGGCCGCGCACGAGGAGCTCAACTACCGCCGGTTCTTCGATGTCGACACTCTGATCGGGGTCCGGGTCGAGGATCCCGACGTCTTCGCGGCCACGCACGAAGTCGTGCTGCGCCTGCTTCGTGAGGGAGTCATCCAAGGCCTGCGCATCGACCACCCCGACGGCCTGGCCGACCCGGGCGCGTACCTGCGCCGACTGCATGACGAGACCGGCGGCGCATGGGTCGTTGCTGAGAAGATCCTTGAGCGCGAGGAGGACATGCCGACGGATTGGCCGTGCGCTGGCACGACCGGCTACGACGCGCTGGTCCGAATCACGGGAGTGCTGGTGGACCCCTCGGGGCTTGGGCTGCTGACGTCTGCGTTCCGCGACGCGACGGGCGCCGGCGAGTGGGAGGCTGTGCGCGAGCAGGCGCGACGCGACGTGCTCGCCACCATGTTGGTTGCGGAGGTCGACCACTTGGCGTCGCTGGCGCATGCGTTCGCCCAGCATCACCTTCGACTGCGCGACCTGTCGCGCCGCGGCTTGCACGAGGCCGTCGTTGAGCTGCTGGTGGCGATACGGGTGTACCGGGCCTACGTCGCACCGGGCGTGCCCGCCGCACCGGCTGCGGTGGACGTGGTCGAGCAGGCAATGCTGCGCGCGATCGCCGCGCTGCCGGCGCGTGAGGAGGAGATCTGCTTCGTCGCGGACCTCGCGCTGGCTCGGCACGGGTCCGGACCAGAGCAGGACGAGTTCTGCCTGCGATTTCAGCAGACCACCGGGCCCGCGGTCGCCAAGAGCGACGAGGACACCGCCTTCTACCGCTGGCTGCCGTTGGCCGCACTGGCCGAGGTGGGCGGCAGCCCCAGCCACTCGGCGGTCGATCCGCATGAGTTCGTGGAGTGGGCCGCGCGTCGCGGGGACGCATACCCGAGCACGATGAACTCGTTGTCTACGCACGACACCAAGCGCACCGAGGACGTACGTGCCCGCGTCGCGCTGCTCAGCGAGATCGCGGGGGAGTACGTTGCAACGGTCGCGTCCTGGCGCGCGCAGCCTGGGCTCAATGCTGGGGCCGACGACTTGTCGGTCGACCCGGTGCTCGAGTGGACCTTGTGGCAGACGCTGGTCGGCGCGTGGCCGATCACTGCCGACCGGCTCGGCGCCTACCTGCTGAAGGCCGCCAGGGAGGCGAAGCAGTCCACCTCGTGGGCCGCGCCGGACGAGGCCTACGAGCAGCGGGTTCTGAGTCTCGTTGAGCGGGTGCTCGGAGACGACGAACTCATGGCGGGGATCGCCGCGTTCGTCGACCGGCTGCATCCAGGCTTCGTGGCCAACGTGCTGGCGCAGCGGCTGCTGCAGCTGGTCATCCCCGGGGTCCCGGACGTGTACCAAGGTTGCGAAGTCGTGGCGCTGACACTGGTCGACCCGGACAACCGCCAACCGGTGGACCTCGATGTGCGTGCGGCCGACCTGGAACGTGGCCTGTCCGCCGTGCCCGACTCGGCGGCGGACCTCGACGCGGCGAAATCGCGGCTCGTCGCGGTCGGGCTGGGGTTGCGGCGGGACCGTCCGGACCTCCTCGGGCCGGGCGTGCCGCTCTCGGCTGTGCCTGTCCTCGGCGACGCGGCTCAACATGCGATCGGCGTGCGTCGCGGCCGCGACGTTGTCGCGCTCACGACCCGGTGGCCATTGCGGTTGGCGTCCGCCGGTGGCTGGCGGGGCGCAACCGTGGAACCGTCGCGGGGCCGCTGGGTCGACGTGCTGACCGAGCAGCAGCACGACCTGCCTGATGGTCCGGTGGAGGTCGAGTCGCTGCTCTCGTCCTGGCCGGTAGCTTTGCTGGTTCGCGAGCGCTGACCGTCGTGGCCACGGTCGAGGTCTGGGCCCCTCGTGCATCATTGGTTGAGGTCGACGTCGACGGCCGGCGATGTCGGCTCACTTCGTCCACGGATCGGGCCGGCTGGTGGGCCGCGTCGGTGCCCGGAATGACACACGGCACGCGGTATGCGCTCGTCCTCGACGGCGGCGACCCCCTGCCTGACCCACTGGCCCGGCGGATGCCGGCCGGGACGCACGCGGCGTCTCAGTGGTGGGACCCGAGCCGGTATGCGTGGGGGGACCAGGCGTGGTCGGGGCGCGACTTCCACGACCCGCGGACGCTGCTGTACGAGCTGCACATCGGAACCTTCACGACGCAAGGAACGCTGGACGCAGCCATCGAACGTCTCGACCATCTCGTCGATCTCGGGGTCACCCACGTCGAGCTGATGCCACTGGCCGCGTTCGACGGTGCGCGCGGCTGGGGCTACGACGGGGTGGCGTTGAACGCGGTGCACGAGCCATACGGCGGGCCGGATGCGCTGTGCCGTTTCGTCGACGCCGCGCACGCGCGTGGGCTGGCGGTGCTGCTCGACGTCGTGCACAACCATCTAGGGCCAAGCGGCAACTACTGGGGTCGATTCGGCCCGTTCTTCACCGAGCGCCACGTGACGCCATGGGGCGCCGCGATCAACCTCGACGACGCCGGCAGCGACGACGTGCGGTCGATCCTCACGGCCAGCGCGCTGCGGTGGCTCGAGGAGTTCCACCTCGACGGCTTGCGGCTCGATGCTGTGCACGCACTGCGCGACGAGCGGGCCGTGCCGTTTCTCGAGGTTCTGGCCGCGCAGGTCGAGGTGGCGGAACACCGGCTCCGACGGCCGCTGGTGCTGGTTGCGGAGTCCGACCGCAACGACCCGCAGACCGTTGCCCCGCGCGGCGCGCACGGTCTCGGGCTTACCGCGCAGTGGGACGACGACATCCACCATGCGCTGCACTGGCTGCTCACCGGCGAGGTCGGTGGCTATTACGCCGACTTCGGCTCATGCGATGCGGTCGGTCATGCCCTTGAGCGTGGCTTCCTGCATGACGGCCGCTACTCCTCGTTCAGAGGTCGTCGGCACGGCCGGCCGATCGACTTTGCGGCCACGCCGCACCGGCGCTTCGTGGCCGCTCTGCAAACCCACGACCAGGTCGGCAACCGGGCCCGCGGCGAGCGGCTCTCGCAGCTGGTGTCGGCCGACCGGCTGGCCGCTGGGGCCGCCCTGCTGCTCACGCTCCCGTACACGCCGATGCTGTTCATGGGCGAAGAGTGGGGCGCGTCGACCCCGTGGCATTTCTTCACCTCCTTTGACGATGACGAGCTGGCCCGTGCGGTCACCGAAGGTCGGCGTCTGGAGTTCGCCCCATACGGTTGGAACAGCGCCGACGTGCCGGATCCCCAGGCACAAGCCACGTTCGAGGTCTCGCGACTGAACTGGGCCGAGCCGGACGAACCCGAACACGCCGAGCTGCTCGAGTGGTACCGCGCGCTGGTCGCGCTGCGGGCGACGGGTCACCTCTCGGCTCCCGTCTCGTGCCGCTGGGAGGCCGGTGGCGACGGGCGGCCGCGGTGGTTCGAGATCCGATGCGGTGGGCAGGCCTCGCTGGTGTCGTTCGTCGACGAGCCGATCATCGTGCGGCCGGCACTGGAGGGCGCGAGCCTGACACTCGCCTGGCGCGGCGGTGCGGCGTGGGACCAGGACGGTCAGCTCGCGCTCGCTGCCGGGTGTTCTGCTGTGATGAACTCGTGAACAACACAGCCCAGCTCGACGGCGGCGCAGCGATCCCCCTGCTCGGACTCGGGACCTGGCAGCTGCGGGGGCGCACCGCCGAGCAGATCGTGGCTCGGGCACTCGACCTCGGGTACCGACACATCGACACAGCCAGCTTGTACGGCAACGAGGCAGAGATCGGCCGCGCGCTCGCGGCCAGTGGGGTCCCGCGTGCTGACGTGTTCGTCACGACCAAGCTGCCGCCGCAACGGGTCGGCCGCGAACGCGAGACCCTGTCGGCCAGCCTCGACGCGCTGCAGACCGACTATGTCGACCTCTGGCTGGTCCACTGGCCACCGCGCGGCGCAGCGAGCCGCGCGGCGTGGCGGGCGTTCGTCGCGGCCCGCGAGCGTGGACTGGTGCGCGCGATCGGAGTCAGCAACTACAACGTGTCACAGATCGACGATCTCACCGCCGACTCGGGGGCGACACCGTCCGTCAACCAGGTCCCATGGTCGCCGTTCCAGCACGACGCCTCGGTGCTCGAGCAGCACCGGGCCCGCGGGGTCGTGCTGGAGGGGTACAGCCCTTTCAAGAGGTCGCAGCTCTCGCATGCCGTGCTTCGGGAGACCGCTGGGGAGCACGGGGTGTCGGCGGCGCAGGTCGTGCTGCGGTGGCACGTGCAGCACGGGATCGTGGTGATCCCAAAGACCGCGACCCCGGCGCGGCTGGTGGAGAACTTCGACATCGCTGGGTTCGAGCTCAGCGCCGACGAGATGCGACGGGTGGACGCCTTGTCCACCTGAGTCGCGGTTGCGACTCAGCCAGCTGTCTGGCCAGTGCTCTTGCCGAGCCGTGGCCACTCGATCGCCGGGCAGCGATCCATCACGACGAGCAGGCCGGCGGCCGAGGCCCGCTCGACTGCTGGCTGGTCGATCACGCCGAGCTGGAGCCACACCGCCTGGGCGCCGATGGCGATGGCCTGGTCGACGATGTCCCCGGCGAGCTCGCTGCGCACGAAGACGTCGACGACGTCGACCGGCCCGGCGATCTCGCCGAGCGTCGCCACCCCGTCGACCCCGTGCACCCGCTCCGACCTCGGGTGGACCGGCACGATGCGCTTGCCCCGAACCTGCAGGAACCGCGCCACGCCGTACGCGGCGCGGGCAGGGTTGTCCCGCAGCCCGACGACGGCCCACGTCTCGAGTTCGAGGACCCGGGCGATCGTCTCGTCCTCCGTCATGCTGTGAGCGTATGCGTCCGAACGATTCACGGCGTAACGTCGCGCCGGAGGCTGACTCATGACGACATTGACGGTTGCGGCTGTGCAGGCGGCATATGTGCTGATGGATCGTGAGGCATCGCTGTCCAAGGTGGAGGCGTTGCTCGGCGACCCGGCGGTGAAAGCGGCCGGCTTGGTCGTGTTTCCTGAGGCATTCATCCCCGGGACGCCGATCTGGATCGATGGGGCGCGAATCTGGGACGGTGACGAGCAGTGGTTCGCGATGCTGGCGGACCAGGCTGTGGTCGTACCGAGCGCGGCCACCGATCGGCTCGGGGCGGCGGCTCGGGATGCCGGTGTCTATCTCGTGATCGGGGTCAGCGAGCGCGAGCCGACAGGGAGCACGATCTACAACACGCTGCTGTACTTCGACCCCGACGGCAGCCTCTTCGGCAAGCATCGCAAGCTGATGCCGACCGGCTCGGAACGCACGGTGTGGGGAATGGGTGACGGGTCGACGCTCGACACCTACCCGACATCCTTCGGGCGGCTCGGCGGGCTGATCTGCTGGGAGAACTACATGCCGCTGGCCCGCTTCTACCTGTACTCCCAAGGCCTGGACGTGTGGGTAGCGCCGACGCTGGCCGCAGGTGACAGCTGGGTCGCGACCATGCGACACATCGCTCGCGAAGGCCGCTGCTATGTGATCGGTGCGAATCCATGCCTGCGCGTCGACCAGATCCCGGCGGGCTTCCCTGACCGGGAGCGAGTCTGGCAGGTCGATCCTGACGACCCCGACTGGGTGGAGCCCGGCAACACGGTCATCGTCGATCCCAACGGGGAGATCCTCGCCGGACCTGTCCGGCACGCCGAGACCGTCCTCGTCGCCGAGCTGGATCTGGCCAAGGTGCGGTCCGCGCGGCGGAAGTTCGACCCGGTCGGCCACTACCACCGGCCTGACGTGTTCCGGCTCGCCGTCGATACCGCACCGCGGCCCGTTGTCACCACGCTGCGCAGCGGCCTGCCCGAGGACTAACGGTCCGGCGCCCGAACGCGCGAATCCGACCCTGATTGCGACCCAGCCTCGCTACGCTGACCGCGGGTCGAGCCACTCGGACGCCGTGGGGGCCGACCTTGACGATCCGTTCCTTTGCCCGTCGTTGCATGATCATCCTCGAAGATGGTCGGCGCGTCGATGGCTTCGTGTATGTGGTTCGTGGTGGCCGGGCGTTGGTGAGCTTTCAACGTCGGGCGTCGAGCGTCATCAGCATGGGCTGGTGGCCGGCCGATCGAATCGAGGTCGGCGCGGCGCATCACCAAGCGGGTGGCTCGGGCGGAGCTCGCGAAGGTTGACGTTGGAGGGTGCGACAAGGTTCCAAGGCCGACAAGGTTCCACGGCCCGCCAAACGTCAGCATCCGCGACCTGGTGGGTGCAGTTACTCGCGGATAAGTCCGTATGCGTACGTCGGGCGGACGCGGAGCAGGAGTCGACGTTCGCTGACCATGGCTTGTCGGAACTCATCCCATTCCGGGTGCTCGCCGGAGCCCTTGCGGTAGTAGCTGACCAGGGCATCGACCGTGGCGTCGGACGGATCCAGCGCCGCCGGCGTCAACTCGGCCTCGCCCTCGAGCACGACGTAGCTCCAGAGGTCCGCCGAGCTGACGTGCAGTGAGACGCGAGGGTCGCGCCTGAGGTTTCGCGTCTTCGCGCGATCGTCGGTCAGCGAGACCAGGAACTCGTCGTCGTCGACCACGTACAAGACGTTGGATGACTGCGGACGGCCGTCGCGCTTGAGCGTGATGAGGACGCAGCGTTTCTGACGACGAGCGAACGCGATCGCTGTACCGAGCCGCATGACGCAGAGCCTAGGTACCCTCCTTGCCGTCCCGCCATCCGCCGCAGCTACGGTCAACCCGCGAATGCGGAAGGCTGCGGCTACCACTTGGAGGATGGTCATGAACCTGGCCGAGAACCTGAGGGCTGACGGCCGCATGGTCGCGCCGCGTCCGGACCTGATCCTGCGTGACCTGCGCACAACCCGCCGCGGGACCCGTGTTCATTCGGCTCCTCGTGGTCATGGCCGGGCGGTCCTGCTGATCCCGGGCCTGTTTGCGCCCAACGCCTCACTGAACCGCCTCGCTCGTTGGCTGCAGCGCGGCGGTTGGATCCCGGTCACTGCAGAGGTCGGTCTCAACATCGCCTGCTCACAGCAGCTCGCAGATGTGGTCACCAAGCGAGCGCGGGCGCTGCACCGCGTCACGGGCGCACCGATCGTCGTGATCGGCCAGAGCCGAGGGGGCCTGCACGCGAAGGTCCTCGCCGTGACCGCGCCGGACCTGGTGGACACCGTGGTGACGCTGGGCTCCCCGCTCGTCTCCATCCAGGGGATTCGGCCCAGCACGAGGCGCGCCGTGATCGCCCTGACAGCGCTTCACCGTCGTGGCGTCGGCACGCTCAGCGAGGACTGCTGGCAGGGCAGCGGCTGCTGCGCTGACTACATGGCCGCGCTCCGCGAAGCACCCCGGGCGGACATCCGTTTCGTCTCGATCTACACCGCCACTGATCGCGTGATCCTGCCGGACAGCTGCCTCGACCCGGCTGCGGAGCATGTCGAGGTCTGGGCCACCCACCAGGGCATGGCGATGAGCCGGGAGGTGTGGGGCGAGCTGGCCCGCATCTTGTCGTAGCCGTTCACGCCGGGGCTAAATCGTGGGATGTTCGGATTTGCCGGCGAGGAAGTCTCGGCGCGACCACGATCGCAGGAGCGGGCATCGGCTATGACGGACGGCGTTGTGGGCGAGCAGGCGTTGCAGGGGACCCTGGTGGTCGCTGAGGCGCGGAGCTCGTTCGAGCGAGAGACGATCGCCGCATGGGCGGCAACCCGGTATCCGGGAGCCACGGTCACCGAGCTGCCGGGCACCGACCTGGATCAGCTGCCTGCGCATACTCGGCTGATCCCGGTTCGCGTGGTGTGGCTGCCGCCGGTGCGCAACGGGGAACGCCGGGTGTCGGCCGCGGATGTGGTGGCGTTGACCAACCCTCGACGTCCACGGCCGATCACTCAGCGATGGATCGGGAAGCGATCAC
>JBEVHX010000126.1:0-30750 GCA_040510995.1 Candidatus Nanopelagicales bacterium | reverse complement strand
GTCACCGGCGACCACGAGGACGAGACTGTCGCGCCAGTCTTCTTTCCGGTATGCGCGGGTCGCGCCCGGCGGGACGCATACTGCATGGACGGTGAACGCTCCAGGAGCCATCTAGCGCGTCGGCAGGGTGACCGGAATGCCGCACCGAGGGAACCACACCCAGCCGTCGAAGGTGACGACCTCGACCACCTTGTCACCCTCGATGGTCAGCACATCGAGAGCCAGCGCCTCGAACACATCCGAGCCCGGCTTGCGCAGGTAGTTCGCTGCCGCCAACTGCCGGTTGACGCTCGTCGGCACCACATGAAGCTGCCCCATGTAGCCCGGAGAAGACCGGTCGAACGCTTCGAGCATCAGCTCGACGATCGCGCCACGTCCGTCGAACCAGCTGATGGTTGGGGGCATCGACAGGCGGCAGTCGTCGCTGAGCACCTGCGCGATCGCGGATGGATCGTCGTTGTTGTGCGCGTCCAGGTAGCGCTGGAGAACCCGGAGCTCCTCCGCGGTCGGTTCTGTCGTCGGTTTCCAGTCGTCGCGTCGACGGGGGAGCCGCTCCCGCAGGGTGTCCCGCCCGCGCTGGAGCGCGCTGTTCGCCGAAGCGACCGTCGTGTCGAGAAGTGCAGCGGTTTCGTTCGCCGACCAGCCGAGCACGTCCCTCAGGATCAGCGCGGCCCGCTGCTTCGGTGGCAGGTGCTGGATCGCTGCCAGAAAGGCCAGCTCGACGGTCTCGCGCGCTTCGGCCACGGCGTCGGGCAGCAGCCGGTCCGGGTAGGGCTGCAGCCACGGGATCTCGTGGTGCAAGGTGTTGTCGAAAGGCGAGTCCGGCCCGACCGGTCGACCGACCTCGGTGGCGAGCACCCGCCGTTTGCGCGTCTCGAGCGCGTCGAGGCAGGCGTTCGTCGCGATGCGGTAGAGCCAGGCGCGGAAGGTCGAGCGAGATTGGTACGTCTCGCGCCGATGCCAGGCCCGCAGGAACGTTTCCTGTGCGAGGTCCTCGGAGTCCTCGAACGAACCGAGCATCCGATAACAGTGCAGCTGCAGCTCGCGGCGGTAGCGCTCTACGAGCGTCGTGAAGGCCGCCTCGTCGCCAGCCTGGGCAGCGGCAACCACGTCGGCGTCCTCACGGGTGGCGGTGGACTCGCTCACGGTGCCTCCTCGCGTCGACCGTATGACGGCGGCCGACGCGGAAAGTCATCGCGGAGTCTCGGTCTCGTCCCCGGCAAGGATCCGGTACAGCGACTTGCGCGCGTCGTCGAGGACGGTGAGCGCGCGGGCGAGCTGAGCCTCGGTCCCGTTGTGGGCCACCTCGCGGGCGGCGCCGCCGAGCGAGCGCATGCTCTCGGCCAGCGACATCGCGCCTCTGCGACGACTGCCGCCGAACATGTGCCACGGCTCGGCGAGCTGCTCGCGGTGGGCCTCGACGTAGACGCGACCGGCATCGGTGAGGGAGAAGACCCGGCGGCCATCGGTCTCGGTCGCGGTGACCAGACCTTCGTCTTCGAGCTGTCCGAGGATCGGGTAGACGGAGCCGGGACTCGGTCGCCACAGCCCGCCGGAACGTTCGGCCAGCAGGCCGAGGATGGCGTAGCCGTGCTGCGGCTCTTCTGCCAGCACGGCGAGGACGGCGTTGCGGACGTCGCCGCGCGAGGCCCGGCGCCGGCCACGACCGCGACCCTCGAAATCCGGGCCACGGTGCGCCCAGTGGCCGTGGCCATGGCGTTCTCCGGAGCGGCGAGACGCACGTCCGCTCGAGTCGTCGTCGGTTGTCGGGTCGGACGAGACGACTCCGCGGCCGCGACGGGGTCGCTCGCCGAAGTCCCAGACCTGGATGAACGGAGTAGTGGCGCTCACGGATGAGCTCCTTTCGTTGTCGGTTCGCCGATGTATCGGCGATACGTCAACGATATATCGCTACTGCACCGCCGTCAACCCTGGGTATCCGGGGAGCGAGTCGGTGCTGCCGGGCGTGGTACGACTTGGACCCGGGTTTTCGACGACCGGTACTCCGAGGCCGGGCCGCGGAGTAAGGCTGGGTTCGTGGACAACACCGTGGACAACACCGAGGACATCGTCCGTCGATACTTCGCCGTGGTCGGTGACCTGCGCTCGAGTGAGGAAGACCTGCGCGGAGTCCTGCACGGGGATGTGCGTGTCGTGGAGCACCCCAACGCGATCACGCCACGCGGCGCGACCCGGGACCTCGCCCAGACGGTCGCGGCGTTCCACGCGGGGAAGGCGCTCTTGAGCAACCAGGCCTTCGACGTCCACGAGGTCATCGCGGCGGGTGACCGCGCGGCGGTTCGCGCGACGTGGAGCGGTCGGGTGGCGGTCGACGCAGGCCCGTTCCATGCCGGTGACGTGCTGACCGCTGAGATCGCCGGGTTCCTCATGGTCCGCGAGGACCGCGTCCTCGAGCACCAGACGTTCGACTGCTACCGACCCTTCAGGTCATCGGACTAGACGACGAGCTCGTCTGCGACCTCCATGCGCGGGCGTCGGTCGGCGGCGATCTCCGCCAGCCGCGCGACCGCGATCTCGAGCACGGAAGCCGGATGCGTGTAGGGCAAGCGCAGCCGATCGTCAAAGGCGTGCCCGGTGCCGAATCGTGGGCCGGCCGCCAGCCGCAGCCCGCCGGCGTCGCCGGCCGCCGCCAACGACGATGACGACAGGTCGGTAGGCAGCTGGCACCACAAGACCAGCCCGCCGCTCGGCACGTGGACTCCCCATTCCGGGACCTGCGACCGGAGCGCCGTCGCCAAGTGGTCGCGTTGTTCGCGCAGCCTGGCTCGGTGCGAGGGCAGGACGGCGTCGATCGCGTCCAACAAATGGCAGGATGCAAGCTGCTCCAGGACCGGCAGCGAGAGTTGCATCCGGGCAGTCACGGCCATGAATCGACGGATCACGTCCGGCTCGGCGCGCAGCCATCCGGTCCGCAGCCCGCCCCAGAACGACTTGCTCATCGTCCCGACGGTGACCACCCGATCGGGACGCGCGACCGCTGCGAATGGCGTCGGCGTCGGCTGCTCGAGCCAGAGCTCGGCCAGCGTCTCGTCGACGACCGCGATGCAGTCGGTTTGCTGGAGGCCCACGGCCAGCCGGCTGCGCTGCGCCTCGTCGAGAAGCATGCCTGTCGGGTTTTGGAAGTCGACCTGCACGTACGCAGCCTTGGCGCCGGTTTGCCTGGCCGCCCGGTGCAGGTCGGCAGCCACCGCGTCGGGGTCGGCGGCGTTCACGGCCACTGGGATCCGCCGGGCCCCCCGGGCGCTGATCGCGTCGAGCACGTTGGGGTAGCTCGGATGCTCGACGAGTACTCGGTCGCCGCGCCGGCAGACGACCTCGAGGGCGACGGTGACCGCGTGCAGCGCCCCCGCGGTGACCAGCACCTGCTCCGGTGTCGTCGGCAGTCCGCGCAGCGAGTACCGATCGGCGATCCGGGCGCGCAGGTCGGGCAGTCCCTGCGGGTGATACCCGTGGCCGGGCAGGAACCGCGGCAGGTCCGCCAGCGCTGCGGTGAAGGCGGCGGTCACCTCCGGCGGGGCCGGGGGAGCGGCGTGCGCCATGTCGATGACCCCGGCGGGCACCGGTCCCGGCATCCAGGCCCCCGGGTCCGGTCCGGCAGGCAGCCGGGTCCAGGTGCCGGAGCCCTGGCGGGCGGCCGCCCAGCCATCCTCGCGCAGCCGCCCGTACGCGGAGGTCACGGTGGCCCGGCTCAGACCGATGGCCGCGGCGAGGTCGCGTTCGGCCGGCAACCGGACGCCGACGGCCAGCCGACCGTCACCGACGAGCAGTCGGATGCGGCCGGCGAGCGCCGTATACAAGGGAGGGCGTTCCCGGGCGACGTCACCGACCAACGACGCGAGTCGTGTCGCCGAGATGCTGTCCATGCCAACTCCAGTCGATTGGCTCGTAGAGAACAGGCCAATCCTGAGGCATGGTGGCGCGATGCGACAAGACCGGATGGCCCGCCGCCTGCTGCAGCTGTCTGTCGGGCTGGCGCTCTACGGGTTCTCGATGGCGCTGATGATCCGATCGGCGCTCGGCAACATGCCGTGGGACGTGTTCCACCAAGGGGTTGCGCGGACCGTCGGTGGGTCGATCGGAGTCGTCTCGATCGTGGTCGGTGCCTTGGTGCTGTTGCTGTGGATCCCGCTGCGAGAGCGACCCGGGATCGGGACGGTCAGCAACGTCCTGGTGATCGGCCTCGCGGTCGATGCCTCGCTGTGGCTGCTGCCCCCGGTCGACCCGGTGGCGCTGCGGGTCCTGTTCGCCGTCTCCGGCATCGTGCTCAACGCGGTCGCGACGGCGGCCTACATCGGGGTGCAGCTCGGGCCCGGGCCGCGCGACGGGCTGATGACCGGCCTGGTGCGGCGCTCGGGCCGCTCGGTGCGGCTGGTCCGCACCTCGATCGAGGTCGCCGTCGTGGTGGTCGGGTTCGCGCTCGGCGGCACGCTCGGGGTCGCCACGGTCGTCTATGCGCTCGCGATCGGACCGCTGGTTCAGGTTCTGCTGCCGAGGCTCACCGTGCCCTCGCCGGTCAGGCGGGTGAGCGCAGCGGGCCGTCCGGTCAGCAGGAGGAGGATGGCGTCAATCGGGCCCGTGACCTCCGAGCCGTGACCCACGGTCCAATCGACGTCGGTCGCGGTGAGCCGGAGGCCGCTCAGTCGGCGTTGCGCGTGGAACGGCCAGCCCATCGTCCAGACCCGGGTCGCGCCGTCACGCGCCGCCTCGAGGGGCATCTCATGCCAGATCCCCAACGGGATCGCGATGTCCTGCGTGTGCACCAGCAGGTCGAAGAGAACGTTGCGCCTGTCGGTGACGACCGGCAGCCGCCGGGACGCCGCATGCGTTCGAATGTCGGCGGCGATGACCTCGACCGGGCGATTCGCATGCCGCACTGAGAAGTCGTGGTTCATCCGGTGGAGGTTGCCTCGACCGCGGATGGCAGCGGCAACGAACGTACCGATGCCCGGCGTGTTCGACACCAGGCTCAGGTGCGCGGCGACATCCCGGACCCGCCAGCCCGCGCACAAAGATCCGATCTCCCACTGGTCCGGCGCGAGCCCATCCAAGAGGTCGGCCAGGCGGATCCGTTCGGACTCGATCACCCGCCACTGCTCGTCGACGTCCATGGCGGTCTTCCTCCGACTCATGCTGCCTGCACGGCGCCAGCCATCGTGCGCTTGAGCTCGCGCAGCCACTGCGACGTCACCCAGGTGAACGGGCAGACCGGATCGATGGAGAGATCGGCCCGCTGCGTGTCGTCGGTCATGCCAGCCGCCTGACTTCAGTACGATTCTCTGACGAAACCTGTCAGAGTCTCTGACTAGTTGTCAAGGGGTGACCGTGGCCGACGGCGAAGCGTCCCTGAACCTGCCGCTGCTGATGTTCATCGCGCATCGCGCGGTCGAGAACCGGGTCCTCGAGGCGCTGCGCGCCGCGGGCTACGACGCAACCGTCGCGCAGGGCCGGGTGTTTCAGCGGATCGGCCCGAACGGAACTCGGCTGACGGAGTTGGCCGAAGCTGCGCAGGTCACGAAGCAGACCGCCGGCTACCTGGTCGACCAGCTGGAACGGGCCGGCATGGTCGAGCGCGTGCCGGACCCGGCCGACGCGCGCGCTCGACTGGTCAGGATCACGTCGAAGGGTGCCGAGACGGTCCCGTTGTCCAAGGCGGTGCTGTCGGAGATCGAGGCGGAGTGGACCGAGCATCTCGGCAAGCGTCGGATGGACCAGCTTCGGGAGGCGCTCACGATGCTGCGCGAGATCACCGATCCGTACATGTAAGGACCTCGTCATCGCGGGAGTGCTGATCGTGAGCGACCATCGGATCGTGAATGACCGCGGCACTCCCGTCGGGCGCCGGGTCGTCCTCGGCATGCTCGCCCTTGGTGCGCTTGGCGTCGCCTTCGGTGATCGGCTGGCCGCCGCTCAGGAGCGGCTCACCGCCGGCCTCCAGCTGCGCGACCCGACCGGCTTGTCGCAGCTCATCCCGGCGGGCACCGGCTTCCGCTACTACTCGGTCACCGGGCCGGTGCCACGCGTCGCGGACGACGCCTACCGGCTCTCGGTCTTCGGGCTGGTGAGCAATGCCCGGGAGTTCAGCCTCGACGACCTCGCGGAGTTGCCGCAGACGAACCTCGTCCGCGACTTTCAGTGCGTGACGGGCTGGCGGGTGAACGACGTGGAGTGGTCGGGCGTGCTGCTGGGGGACGTGCTCGACGTCGTCGTCCCAGACCGGGGAGCGACCGCTCTTCGGCTCGGCTCGTTCGACGGGGCGTACAGCGAGTCGTTGACTCTGGAGCAGGCGCGGCGGGCCGACGTGCTGATCGCGACCTCGATGCTCGGGGCTGCGGTGACGCACGACCACGGCGGACCGGTACGGCTGTACGTCGCGCCCATGTACGGATACAAGTCGCTCAAGTGGCTCGGCCGGATCGAGGTCACCGACGTGGTCGATCCCGGCTACTGGGAGGAACGCGGCTACGACATCGACGCATGGATCGGAAGCTCCAACGGACGCGACGATGACCCAGTCTGAGGTCGCGTCCCGCTTCACGCGGGTCCAGGTATGGGTGCACTGGTCGTTGGCCCTCCTGGTCGGCGGATGCCTGCTGACTGCCGCGATCCTCTCTCTCGGACCGCTCTCGACAGCGGTCGGCCACCGGGACGTGGTGGGCCGCGTGCACGTCGTCGCCGGGCTGCTGCTGCCGCTGCCAATCGTTCTCGGGCTGTTCTCGGCCACGTTTCGCGAGGACATCGAGCGGCTCAACCGGTTCCGCCCCGCCGACTGGCAGTGGCTGCGCAGCCGCGACCGACGCAGCGGCCGAATCCCGGTCGAGAAGTACAACGCCGGCCAGAAGCTGAACTCGGCCTTCACCGTGGGCACGATCCTGGTGATGCTCGGCACCGGGGTGATCATGCGGTACCTGGAGGGGTGGCCGGTGTTCCTGCGAACCGGTGCAACGTGGGTGCACGACTGGCTGGCCTTCTTCGTGCTCGTCGTCGTGATCGGGCATATCTGGATGGCTCGGCGGTGGGGCCAAGGCGGCGAGCAGGTCCGCGAGTCCGAGGTTGGGTGACCAGCAGATCCGGTCGGTCCGAAGCACGGTGACGGCGGTGTCAGCTCTCGGTGAGGATCCTTGGACCGTCGGCGGTGACGGCGACGCTGTGCTCCCAGTGCGCGGCCAGGCTGCCGTCGTCGGTGGCGATCGACCAGCCGTCCTCCAAGGTGCGGTAGCCGTCGCCGCCACCGGCGTGGAACATCGGCTCGAGCGCGAGCACCAGGCCTTCGCGCATCTTCAGGCCTCGGCCGGCCCGTCCGCGGTTGGAGACATGCGGCTCCTCATGCATCGCGGTGCCGATGCCGTGCCCGCCGTGGTTCTCCAGGATTCCGTAGCCGTCCCGGTTAGCCACCGCCTCGATGGCGGCCGCGATGTCACCGAGCTTGTTGCCCGGGCGGCACTGCGCGATTCCGGCATACAGCGCCTCGCGGGTCGACTCGACGAGCCGACGAGTCGAGTCCGGGACATCGCCGATCGCGACGGTGATCGCGGCGTCACCGTTCCAGCCGTCGAGCACGGCGCCGCAGTCGACGGACAGCACGTCCCCGGCGCGCAAAATCCGCGGGCCGGGCATGCCGTGGACCACGACGTCATTGACGGACAGGCAGGTCACCCCCTGGAACGGGGACGGCGCCCACCGCGGGTGATAGCCGTCGAACGACGAGGTCGCCCCATGGTCGCGGATCACCTGGGCGGCAACCTCGTCGAGCTCGGTCAGGGTGACGCCATCCTTGGCGTGCTCGGCGAGGGCCCGCAGCGCGCGGGCCACGACCTGTCCGGCGCCGGCCATCGCGTCGATCTCGGCGGGAGTCTTGAGGGTGATCACGGCCCCATTCTCACGTATGCGTCGTCGACCGCATGCTGCATGCCGTCGACCGGGAACGGCCAGCGGCCCCGGCCGGCCTCGACGGCGTCTGCGGCGGGAACACCGGCCGCATACAGCTCGCGGATCAGGTCGGCGGCGGACCGCAGGTCACGCTGCTGGGCCACGACGAACTCCCGACCGACTGGCGCGCCGTGCCCAGGGACGACCGTCGTCGCCGCTCCGAGATGCTCGACCAGTGCGGCGACCGTGTCCGGCCAGTCGAGCGGGAAGCTGCCGGACCCGTACATGGGTGGCCCGGACTCCTCCACTTCGTCGCCGACCAACCAGACGTCGACGTCGGCGACGTGCAGCAGCAGGTCGTTGTCGGTGTGCCCTCGGCCGAGGTACACCAGGTCGACGCCGCGGTCACCGAGGTCGAGGACGTGGTGCTCGTCGACGAGCTCGTCCGGGGGCGTCAGCACCACGCCGTGGAACTCGTCGCGCTCGAGCATGGGTCGCTCGAACCTCTTGTGGTGCGCCGGCAGCAGCCGATGGCCGTAGATGGTCGCGCGCAGGTCGGAAGCGGCGCCGAAGCAGTAGTTGCCGAAGGTGTGATCGAAGTGCGCGTGGGTGTTCACCACCCACCGGACCGGCTGCGGACTCAACGCGCGTAGGTCGCGCCGGATCTCCTCGCCCTCGCGGTGGTTGCTCCGGGTATCGACGACGAGCAGGCCGTCGCTGCCGCGAACGACACAGACGCTGATGTCCAGCGGGTCGTAGCGGCGTTGGAACACACCGTCGCCGACCTCGGCCCATTGGCTCATACCCCGAGGTTAGGTTGGGTGCATCGGCGACGTTCGGGTGGGGATCTCTGGGTGGCGTTACCCGGCGTGGCGCGCCGTGTTCTACCCGCCCGGACTGCCGCAACGGCTCGAGCTCAGATATGCGGCCGAGCGACTGAACTCCATCGAGATCAACGGGTCGTTCTACTCGCTGCAGAAGCCCGGAGCGTTCGCTGGCTGGCGCGACGCGACCCCACCCGAGTTTGTTTTCGCGGTGAAGGGCGGCCGGTTCATCACGCACATGAAGAAGCTGCGCGATGTGCAGGAGCCGTTGCGGCGATTCTTTGACTCGGGCGTGTACGACCTGGGCGACAAGCTCGGCCCGCTGCTGTGGCAGCTGCCCGAGATGCTGCACTACGACGAGAACCGACTCGATGAGTTCTTGTCGCAGCTGCCGCGCCAGACGCCTGGTGGCCGCCGGCTGCGACATGCGCTCGAGGCGCGACACCCGTCGTATGCGGCCGCCGTACCTCTGCTCGAACGCCATGACGTGGCGCTGGTGGTGGCGGACACCGCTGGGCGTTGGCCGTTCTTCGACCAGCCGACCGCCTCGGACCTGGTGTACGTGCGGCTGCACGGCGACCGGGAGCTGTACGTGAGCGGCTACTCGGACGAGGCACTCGGGCATTGGGCCGGGCGGATCAGGTCGTGGGCACAGACTCGTGATGTGTTCGTCTACTTCGACAACGACGCCAAGGTGCACGCGCCGCACGACGCGATGCGACTCGCGGAGATGATGGCGGCATGACGTCGTGGCAGGAGTTCGCTGACGAGGCCCCTGAGCTGGCCGCGGAAGTGAAGCGGCGCTTCGACGCCCACGGGCACAAGACCATGGCCACTGTGCGGTCTGACGGCTCGCCGCGGATCAGTGGCACCGAGGTGGAGTTTCGCGATGGCCAGATATGGCTCGGGTCGATGTCGGGAGCGCTCAAGGCTCGTGACCTGCAACGCGACCCGAGGGTCGCGATCCACTCCGCGTCCGAGGACCCCGCTGTGTGGTCGGGTGACGCCAAAGTGGCCGGCCGGGCGGTCGAGGTCGAGCACGACGAGCCGCACCACCTGTTTCGGATCGAGCTGAGCGAGGCGGTCAGCGTCCGGCTGCCCGCGAGCCGGGAGCACCTGATCATCGAGTCCTGGCACGAAGGCCGGGGGGTCACCCGGACCGAGCGGGCCTGACGTCGGGCAGGATCGACCGCATGACTGGTCGGATCGTTCTCTTCGGTGCAACCGGCTACACGGGCGAGCTCACCGCGCGAGCGATGGTGGCGCGCGGGCTGTCCCCGACCCTGGTGGCCCGCAACCAGGCGCGGGTGGACGGGCTCGCCGCGCATCTCGGTGGCTTGCAGACGGCCGTCGCGGACGCGACCCCAGCGGGCACAGAGCGGCTGCTCGAGCTGTTGTCGCCGGGCGACGCGCTGGTCAGCACTGTGGGGCCGTTCGCACGGCATGGTCAGGCCGCTCTCGACGCGGCCATCACCAGCGGAGCCACCTACATCGACTCCACCGGCGAGCACTCCTTCCTGCGGCGGGTCTTCGGGCCGGAGTCGGACCGGGCGCGCGAGGCGGGCGTCGCGTTGCTCCCCGCCTTTGGCTACGACTACGTGCCCGGCACGCTCGCGGCGGCGCTGGCCCTCGACGATGCCGGCGCCGACGCAGTTGCGGTGGACATCGGGTACTTCCTCCGGTCCGCTCACAAACCGAGCGGCGGCACCAGCGCCAGCGGCGCCCGGATGATGTTCGAGCCGGCGTTCGGGCTGCGCGACGGTGCCGTCATCGGTCACCGGGTCGCGTCCGCCGGGAAGGACTTCGACGTCGACGGACGGCGGCGCCAGGCCGTGCTGTTCGGCGGGTCCGAGCCGTTCACGCTGCCACGTTCGTATGCCCGGCTGCGCGACTTGACCGTGTACCTCGGCTGGATGCCATTGCCCCCGCCGCCCGTCCAAGCGGCGTCGTGGGCGGCATACAACGCGGCCAAGCTGCCACCTCTGCGAGCGGCGATGGACGCGGTCGCGAGCCGGGTGGTGAAGGGTTCCAGCGGCGGGCCGGATGAGGCGGCCCGGGCGCGGGCGCGGGCCTGGGTCGTCGCTCGGGCGTACGCGGAGGGTGGGGCGGAGCTGGCCACCGTGACCGTCGAAGGTCCCGACCCGTACGGGTTGACCGCGGACCTGCTGGCGTGGGCGGCGGCGGAAGCGGCGGCCGGCCGCATACCTGGGAGTGGTGCGCTCGGACCGCTCGACGCGTTTGGCCGCGAAGGTCTCGAGCAGGGCTGCCTGGAGCTCGGGCTAGCGCGCCGTTGAGTCACCCTTGGCGGCGGCCGATGCTTGGCCGCGATCGGCAGGAGGAGCATCGGAGCGCGACCCCGCTCGAGCTGTTCTTCGACCTGTGCTTCGTCGTCGCGGTTGCGCAGGCCGCCGCGGAGCTGCATCACGAGCTGGCCCTGGGCGAGATCGGGCACGCGGTAGCCGGCTACCTGGCGGTGTTCTTCGCGATCTGGTGGGCGTGGATGAACTTCACCTGGTTCGCCTCGGCCTACGACGTCGATGACGTGCCGTACCGATTGCTGACGTTGCTGCAGATGGCCGGCGTGCTGGTTCTTGCGGCGGGGGTGAAGCCGGCCTTCGCCGAGGGCGACTTCAACGTCGTCGTCGTCGGCTACGTGATCATGCGCATGGCGATGGTTGCCCAGTGGCTGCGGGTGGCGCGCGAACACCGCGAGGGACGGGGGACCGCGCTCCGCTTCGCCCTCGCAATCACCATCGTTCAGATCGGCTGGGTGCTGCGCCTGCTACTGCCGGGGTCATTGGGCTGGCCGTCGTTCGTGGCGCTCGCCGCGGCGGAGATCGCCGTGCCGATCTGGGCCGAGCGGCGCCGACCGACGGTATGGCACCCCGAGCACATCGCCGAGCGCTACGGGCTGTTCACGATCATCGTGCTCGGGGAGTCCATCCTGGCATCGACCGTCGCGGTGCAGGCAGCATCGGAGGAGGGCGTCACGGGTTCGTTGGTCGCCATCGCGCTCGGCGGCCTGATGATCGTCTTCGGGCTGTGGTGGTCGTACTTCAAGCGACCGATGTCAGCCGGACTGGTCTCCAACCGGGAGGGCTTCATCTGGGGCTACGGGCACTACGCGGTGTTCGCTTCGGGCGCGGCGCTGGGCGCCGGCATCCAGGTAGCGGTCGATAACGCGCTGCATCACTCCGAGCTGTCTGCGGTCGGCAACGCCATGAGCGTCGCGGTGCCGGTGGCCATCTTCCTCGTCGTCGTCGGCGGGCTGCAGACCGCGCTCGACCACACCCGGCCCGTGTTTCGGCGCTTCACTGTGTGCGCCGTCCTCGTGCTCATCGCTGCGAGCCTGGCCGGGGCGGTCGGTGTGCCCGCCACCGTTTTGACCTTCGGCGTTCTCGTGTGGCTGCTCATCGCCGCGGACCTCATGGAGGCGCGGCGTGCCACCCGCTGACGGCGAGGTGAGGCTGCCGGGCGGCAATGTGGGCGGTGCTGTCCGCGTCGGCGACACGGTCCGCCGCCGGACCGGCCCTTGGACAACGGCCGTCCATGGACTGCTCGACTACCTCGCGGGCACGGGGCTCGCGGCGGTGCCTCGTGTCCACGGGTTCGATGAAGCCGGGCGCGAAGTCCTCGACTACCTGCCGGGCGAGGTGATCGACGTCGACACGTCGACGCTCAGTGACACGCGGCTCGCCAGCACCGGCCGTTGGCTGCGGTCGTTTCATGAAGCCGTTGCGACGTACTGCCCGGGACCGCAACGGTGGTACTTCGGGATGCAAAGCCTTCAGGACGGCCAGATCATCTGCCACAACGACGTCGCGCCCTACAACATGGCATTCGACGCCGACGGACTCGTCGGGGTCTTTGACTGGGACCTGGCCGGCCCCGGTGACCCGGTCGACGACCTTGCGTTCCTTGCTTGGAACGCCGTGCCCCTTGTCCGTCCCGTGAACGAGCTGGACGACGCCGCCATCGCCCGCCGCCTGTGCTTGTTGGCTGACGCATACGCGGACCCGGCCGTCGAAGCGTCGACGCTGCTGGATGCTGCGCTGGCCCGGATGCGCACCGCGACCGATCGCATCGAGGCTGGCCAGCGAGCCGGGGACGAGGGCATGCTCGCGCTGGGCCGGGTGGGTGAGCCGGCGCGGACCCGCGCCCGGATCGATGAAGCGATGCACCGAGTCGCCGGAATCAAGGCGGCCCTGATCCCACGATGCTGATCTCACGGCGCCACCTCGACGGCATCGTGGCTGGTCAGGTCACGTTGGCGTTTCGACGCTGGGAGCGGGCCCGGGTCAAGCCCGGCACCCGGCTGCGCACGGGAGTCGGGGTGATCGTCGTCGACGACGTATCCGTGGTGGACCGGGTCGAGCCGGCGGAGCTGGTACAGGCTGGCATCGCATCAGCCGATGACATCCCGGGCGTGGGCCTGTTGTTCCGGATCGCGCTGCACTACCAGGGTGCCGATCCGCGGATCGCCCTGCGCGAAGGTGAGCCGTCCGAGTCGGACATTGCCCGGGTCGACGCCATGGGGTCATGGGCCCTCGACTACCTGCGCCTGATCGCGGACCAACCAGGTGTGCGTGCCGCCGACCTCGCGGCCCAAATCGGTCGCGAGACGTTGCCGTTCAAGCGCGACGTCCGCAAGCTCAAGGAGCTTGGCCTCACTGAGTCGCTCGAGGTCGGGTACCGGCTCTCGCCGCGCGGCTGGGCCGTGCTCAGACGGTGAGCGCATCGAGCGCCTTGAGGACCCTCCTGTCGGACACGGGGTAGGGCGTGCCGAGGATCTGCGCGAACAGGCTGACCCGTAACTCCTCCAGCATCCATCGCACGTTGGCGAGCTCGGCGTCCGGCGGCGCCCACAGCGGAGCATCCTCGGCAAGCTGTTGCCATTCGGCCTCCAGCTGATGCGCGGTGGCCATCAGCTGTCGGTCGCGGGCCTCGCGGCCGGGCAGCCGATCCAGCCGCAGACTGATGCCGCGCGTGTAGCGGGCGACGTCGATGAGCCGAGGCCAGCCGGTCGCGCTGATGAACCCGGCGCGGACGAGTCGGCTGAGGTGGTCGCGTGCGTCGGCGAGGCTGGGCAGAAGTGAGACCGCCGAAGTCGCGCTCAACAGCCGCTCTGCCTCGTGCGCGAGCGACAAGACTTCGGCCGCTGTGACGACGACCTCCCGCAGTCGCTGGTTCGAGTGCGCCCGGACATGCTCACGAACATGCTTGTATGCCGGCGCGGTCCAGGGCGCGCCGCCGGCTTCCTCGACGAGGGAGTCCACGGTGGCCGCGAGGGCGTCGTCCAGGAGCGCGGCCGCCGAGGGGTACGGGCTGCGTCCCAGCGTCATCCTGGTCGCGTTGTCCAACCCCGCCACCACCGATCGAACCGGTGACGGGGTCGACAGTCGCAGCAGGCGTCGCACGCCGGCTCGGTGCGCTACCCGTTGCGCGAGCGGCGCGTCCAGGACCCGCAACGCCACGCTCGTCACCTCATCCACGAGCGCCGGATACCCAAGCACGCCGTCGTCGTGCATCCGCGGGATCTCCTCCAACGGCGGCCAGTCGGTCAAGCCGGTGATCTCGACGTCTCGGGTGGCCGCCTGCACCGTCTCGCGCACCGCGGGCGTGAGCTCGGCCCGCAGCTCCGCGAGATCCTTCCCGGTTGCCAGCCTCCGATCGCCGTCGACGACCCGGAAGGTGATCCGCAAGTGCGCCGGCACCTTCTCCCAGTCCCAGTCGCGCGGGTGAATCGAGACCCCGGTGGCCGTATGCAGCTCTCGGGCCAGTGCCGGAAGGAAAGGCTCGGCGTGCGGCCGCATCCGGGCGAGGGCCCACCGGGCGTGGTCCGGAGCCGGAACCACCTGCCGGCGCAGGGCCTTCGGCAGGCTTCGAATCAGTGCGGCGGCCAACTCCTCACGCAACCCCGGCACCTGCCACGCGAAGTCTTCGGCGTCGACCTGGTTGAGCACCGCAAGCGGAATCGTCGCGGTGACCCCGTCGTCCGGCGCGCCGGGCTCGAACCGGTAGGACAGCGTGAGCTCGAGGTCGCCTTGCGGCCACGTCTGCGGGTAGTCGGCGCCGTGCGCCGTGGCCACGTTCTCGGCCATGAGCTGGCCGACGGTGAAGGTCAGCAGGTCCGGTCGGAGTCGACGCTCCTGCTTCCACCACCGGTCGAAGTGCTGCTGCGACACCACATCCGCGGGGATGCGCTCGTCGTACAGCGCATACAGCGTCTCGTCGTCAACCACAACGTCGCGTCGGCGGGTTCGGTGCTCGAGCTCCTCGATCTCGGCGAGGGTGCGTCGGTTCTCGTGCCAGAACGTTTGGTGCGTGCGCCAGTCGCCCTCGACCAATGCGTGCCGGATGAACAGGTCGCGCGAGCCCGCCGGGTCGATACGGCCGTACGCGACCCTGCGGGCCGCCACGATCGGCACGCCGTAGAGCAGCACCTTCTCGTAGGCGACCGCGCTACCGCGGTTCTTCTCCCAGTGCGGTTCGCTGTAGGTCCGGGACACGAGGTGGTCGGAGATCGGCTCGACCCACTCCGGCTCGATGCGGGCGTTGATCCGAGCCCACAGGCGCGACGTCTCGACCAGCTCGGCGGCCATCATCCAGAGCGGCGGCTTTCGGCTCAGCCCAGAGCCGGGGAAGACCGCGAACCGGACGCCACGGGCGCCCAGGTAGTCGCGGTTCTCGGTGCGCAGACCGATGTGGGACAACAGTCCCGCCAGCAACGCGCGGTGAATGTCGTCCGGCTCGGCCGGAACGCTGTTGCGGACGATGCCAAGTCCCTTGAGCGTCTCGGCGAGCTGTGCTTCCAGGTCCTGCCACTCCCGCACCCGCAGGTAGCTCAGGAACTCCGCGCGGCACAGCCGGCGGAACGCACTGGACGACATTGCGTCCTGCTGCTCCTGCAGGTACGTCCAGAGATTGAGGTAGCCCAGGAAGTCCGAGGCGGGGTCGCGGAAACGCGCGTGGGCGGCATCGGCCGTCTCCTGCGCGTCCGCAGGCCGCTCGCGCGGGTCTTGGATCGACAGCGCGGCGGCGATGACGAGCACCTCGTTCACGCACCCGAGGCCATCAGCTTCGAGCAGCATGCGGCCGATACGCGGGTCGATGGGCAGCTGCGCGAGCCGGCGACCGACGTCGGTGAGCCGCTGATCCGTGAGGGCTCCCAGCTCCTCGAGCAGCTGCACGCCGTCCCGTACCTGCCGCCGGTCGGGTGGGTCCAGGAACGGGAAGTCGGCGACGTCGCCGAGTCGTAGTGCAGCCATCTGCAGGATGACGGCGGCCAGGTTGGTTCGCAGGATTTCCGGGTCGGTGAAGTCCGGCCGGGAACGGAAGTCGTCCTCGGAGTAGAGCCGGATGCAGATGCCGTCGGCGACCCGGCCGCATCGCCCCTTGCGCTGGTTGGCGCTGGCCTGGCTCACCGGCTCGATCGGGAGGCGCTGCACCTTGGTGCGGTTGCTGTAGCGGGAGATCCGCGCGGTGCCCGGGTCGATCACATACCGGATGCCGGGGACGGTGAGTGATGTCTCGGCGACGTTGGTGGCCAGCACCACCCTGCGCCCCGGATGTGCTGCGAACACGCGGTGCTGCTCGGCAGCGGACAGCCGTGCATACAGGGGGAGGATCTCGGTGTCGCGCAGGTGCACGCGGCGCAACGCGTCGGCGGTGTCGCGGATCTCGCGTTCGCCGCTGAGGAAGACGAGGACGTCGCCGTCCAGTGGCGTGAGCTCGTCCACCGCGTCGCAAATGGCCTGGGTCTGGTCGGACTCCTCGCCGATCGGGAGGTAGAACACCTCGACGGGGTATGTGCGACCGGACACCTCGATGACCGGGGCGTCGTCGAAGTGCCGGGCAAAGCGCGCTGGGTCGATGGTGGCGCTGGTGATGATCACCTTGAGGTCGGGGCGTTCGGGCAGCAGCCGCTTCAGGTAGCCGACCAGGAAGTCGACGTTGAGGCTGCGCTCGTGCGCTTCGTCGATGATGACCGTGTCATAGGCGAGGAGCATTCGGTCGCGTTGGATCTCGGCGAGCAGGATGCCGTCGGTCATCACCTTGACCAGCGCGCGCTCACCCGCCCTGTCGGTGAACCGGACCTTGTAGCCGATGGCGTCCGTGGCGCCGAGCTCCTCGGCGATCCGGTCGGCTACGGCGCGGGCGGCGATCCGCCTCGGCTGGGTGTGGCCGATCGTGCCGAGCACACCGCGACCGATCTCGAGACAGATCTTCGGGATCTGCGTGGTCTTGCCGGACCCGGTCTCGCCGGCGACGACGACGACCTGGTTTTCGCGGATCGCGCCCAGGATGTCGTCCTTGCGGGCGCTGACCGGCAGCTCGGGCGGATAGCTGATCCGCGGGACGCGCGCGCGGCGTTGAGCGACCCGTAGCTCGGCCGCGGCGATCTCGCGCTCGAGCGCGTCGAGCAGCCCGCTTTGGCGATCGTTCGTCCGGCGCGCTCCGTGGAGCCGTCGACCCAGGCGATGCTGGTCGCGCATCATGAGAGCGCCCACACGACGGCGGAGGTCCTCGATCGTCGGCGTGGGCATGACCGGGTCAGGTTACGACGAAGGGATACCGTCGATGCGCGCCGTCGGGTACCAACGCTCGCTTCCGCCCACCGACGAGGAGTCGCTGGTCGACATCCAGCTGCCCGACCCGGTCGCGACGGGTCGCGACCTGCTCGTGTCGGTGCGCGCGGTCGCGGTGAACCCGATCGACACCAAGGTGCGCCGCCGGGCTGAGCCGGCCCCCGGTGAGTGGTCGGTGCTGGGCTTCGACGCATCGGGTGTCGTCGTCGGCGTCGGGTCGGAGTGCACCCTGTTCTCCGTCGGCGACGAGGTGTTCTACGCCGGGTGGGCGGGGCGGTCGGGCAGCAACGCCGAGTTGCAGCTCGTCGACGAGCGGGTGGTTGGCCCCAAGCCATCAACGTTGGACTTCGCGTCCGCCGCGGCGATGCCGCTCACCACGCTGACCGCCTGGGAGATGCTGTTCGACCGACTCTCAATGCCGCGCGATGGTGAACCGGTCCCGTCGACCCTGCTTGTCGTGGGCGCTGCCGGCGGGGTGGGCTCCATGGCCGTGCAGTTGGCCCGACAGCTCACCGCCTTCACGGTGTTGGGGACGGCGTCGAGGCCAGTAACGCGCGAGTGGGTGCTCGACCGCGGTGCGCACCATGTCGTCGACCATGGCCGCCCGTTGGCTACTGAGGTCCGTGGGCTTCATGTGCCGCCAGTCGACGTCGTGTTCAGCACGACGCAAACCGACCGGCACTGGAGCGAGCTGGCGGAGCTCATCGCCCCGCAGGGTCGGATCGGCCTGATCGACGACCCAGAACCGGTGGACATCCGGTTGCTCAAGCAGAAAAGCGTGTCCGTGCACTGGGAGCAGATGGCTACCCGGCCGAAGTTCGGGACGGCGGACATGGTGCGCCAGCACGAGATCCTTTCCGAAGCGGCCGAGCTGGTCGACCAGGGAGTGCTGCGTTCGACGATGACCGAGTCGTTCGGAGTCATCAACGCGGCGAACCTACGTCGGGCGCATGCCCAGCTGGAGAGCGGGACGACACGGGGCAAGGTGGTGCTGGCGGACTGGTCGTCCTAGCAGCGCGGTGTCAACGCAAACCGGTTGCCCTCGTCGTCGACGAACATCGACCACCAGCCCCACGGGTACTCGACCGGCTCCTGGACGAAGGGAACGCCTCGGCCGCGGAGCTGCTCGTAGGTGGCCATCAGGTCGTCCGCCTCGAAGAAGTAGGAGACGTTGGGGATGCCTTCGCGGACTTCGGGTGGGGGGTAGTCGCGCGGGCTCAGGACGAAGATGGTCTCGTGCCCTGGCGGGCGGACCTCGATCCAGCGTTCATCGCCCATCGTCGCGTCCCTGACCACCTCGAAGCCGACGCGCTCGGTCCAGAACTGCAAGGCGCGGTCCTGGTCGTCGACCTGGATGATGATCTTGTTCACTCCGACGATCATGCGGTGGATCCTCCAAGCTGACGGATCGTGCTGAGCAGCGCGCGCGCGGACAGCCGTCCGTCCGCGAGACCGAGGTCGACCAGGGTGTCGAAGACGCCCTGGTCGCCGTCGGCCGCGCGGATCGCCGCGTCGACCATCGCGGGTGACGTGCCGAGCCGGTAGGTCAGCGCGGTGTGCCGGAGATGGCGGCCGAGCGTTCGTCTGATCGCGACCCGCGCGCGGTGGCCGGCGTCCGGCCCAGCCAGGGCCGCGGTGCCGGCGATGGCACCGGAGACGACGGCGTAGTAGATGCCCTCGCCGGTGAACGGGTTGATCAGCGACGCGGCGTCGCCGGCCAGCACGACCCGGCCGTCCGGCTGCCGCGGCCGCCCGATCGACAACGGAAGGCGATGTGCGCGCCGGTCGTGCAGCGTGCCGACCTGCGGCAGCAGCCGTCGCAGACCATCTTCCAGCGCAGCTCGGCTGACACCTTCGCCGATCGACATCCCGTAGCCGACGTTGGCGCGACCGTCGCCGATCGGGAACAGCCAGGCGTAAGCGGGCCAGCCACGCTCGGCCATCACGATGCGTTGGTCGGTCTCGTTCGTCATGACGTATGCGCGTAGCGCGATCGCGACTGCCTTCGACGGGGTGGGTGGCACGCCGAGCTGTCGGCGCAGCGTGCCGTTGGCGCCGTCGGCGGCTACGACCGCGTGAGCCGCAAACCGACCGTCGATGACGACCTCGTCGCGACCCACGGCGACATCCCGGACGGTGTGCCGGACGAATTGCGCGCCCCGGTCGGTCGCCGACTGGACCAGCCGAGAGTCGAAGACCGCCCGGGGCACGACCTTCGTCGGTCGACTCAGCCGGCGTCGCACGCTCGACCCGTGCGGGCCGGTCAGATGCAGGTGCTCGACCGGGGCGAACCCGACGGTCGGGTCGCCGGCGCTCAGGACCTCGAGCGCGTCGACGACTTGTGGCGCGATGCCGTCGCCGCACGGCTTGTCGCGCGGGAAGTCGCTGCGGTCGAGCAACAGCACACGGGCGTCCGGGCGCGCTCGGAGCGCGGCCAGAGCGGCAGCCGAGCCGGCCGGGCCGGCCCCCACAACCGCGACGTCGTAGTGCACTGCTCGATCCTGGCACTTCATCATTCGGTGAATGTCAGACCCCGGGTGTTGGGTGCCGTACATGACTCAGATCGCCCTCTTCCACTCTGTCCTCGGGGTTCGACCCGGCGTACTCGACGCCCGCGACCGGCTGACCGCGGCTGGTCACAACGTGACGGTGATCGACCATTACGACGGCCGGGTGTTCGACACCTACGACGATGGGTTCGCCTACCTCAAGGAGATCGGCGGACCCGAAGTGCTCACGCAGCGGACGTTGGAGGCAGTGGCCGGCTTGCCCGACGGCCTTGCGACCGTTGGGTTCTCCAACGGTGCAGCCGCGGCAGCGTTGGTCGCCACCCAGCGGTCAGTCAGCCGAGTCGTGCTGATCTCGGGTCCGATTCCGATGGAGATGCTGGGCACCCACGTCTGGCCGGCCACGACGCCGATCCAGGCGCACGCTGTGGACGAGGACCCGTTCGACGATCGGGAGACGCTGGAGAGCTTCGCCGCCGACCTGCGCTCAGCCGGCGCCCAACTCGAGATGCTCTGGTACCACGGCAAGGGGCACCTGTTCACCGATCCCTCGCTACCGGCGGAGTACGACGCTGAGGCGACAGAGCTGCTGTGGGAGCGCGCGCTGCGGTTCCTCCGGTAGCTCAGCGAACCGACGCGTGTTCGAGGCAGCGAGTCGCCCAGGGCAGGGCTTCGAGCCGAGCTGGGTCGATCGGCTCGTCGTCGATGTCACAACGACCGTACGTGCCGTCGACGAGCTTGTCCTCGGCCCGGACGACGTCCGCCAGCATCTGCCGCAACCTGTCATACGAGGCGACGTCGGACAGCCGTTCGACCGCGATGCTGGTGCCGTCGCCGACCCGCTTGCCGAAGGAGATACCGCCGGTGTCCGGCGGCGGTGTCGAGAGGGTTTCCAGCTGGGTTTCGAGGTCGCGCCGCTTGTGCGCGAGGAGGTCGGCGATGTCGGCGTCATCGTCGTCGGCCATTCGTCATGGTAGGCACAGGTCCCCTGTGACTCGGCGGCGGCACGGCCCTGCGAAACTGATCGTCATGGACCAGGAGATCGTCAGCGCTGTCGAGATGATCCGCGACTCCTTCGGCATCACGGGGATGCAGGACGCCATCGCGATGCTCCAGCGCGAGCTCGCCGCGGCCGAGGCCGCATACGAAGGGTTGCGGGACGCGACGTCGTAGACGGCTCAGAGCACGACGACCGAGCGGAGCACCTCGCCACGCACCATCCGGTCGAAAGCATCCTCGACGTCGGCGAGCGCGATCGTCTCACTGACAAGCCGGTCCAGGTCGAGCCGGTCCTGGAGGTACAGGTCGATGAGGGCCGGAAAGTCGCGGCTGGGCAGACAGTCGCCATACCAGGCCGGCTTGAGCGCGCCACCTCGGCCGTAGAACTCGATCATCGGAATCGCCGGGAACGTCATGTCCGGCGTCGGGACGCCAACCTGGACCAAGGTGCCAGCGAGGTCTCGGGAGAAGAAGGCTTGCTCGAGGACGGTCGGGTTGCCGACCGCCTCGATGCAGACATCGGCCCCCAAGCCGTCCGTGGCCGCGCGCACCGCCTCGACCGCGTCCACCTTCGACGCATCGACCGTTCGGGTGGCTCCGCACTCGGCGGCCCACTCGAGTTTTCGGGGGTCGACGTCAACGGCGATGATGCGCGTCGCGCCGGCCAGGCGGGCGCCCATGATCGCGGCGTCTCCGACTCCGCCGCAGCCGAACACTGCGACCGAGTCTCCGCGTTGAACGTTGCCGGTGATCATGGCAGCCCCGAGCCCGGCCATCACGCCGCACCCGAGCAGTCCGGCCGTCACCGGCGACGCGCGGTTGTCGACCGGGGTGCACTGCCCAGCGGCCACGAGCGTCTTCGCGGCGAAGGACCCGATGCCGAGTGCGGGCGTGAGTGGCGTGCCGTCCTCGAGGGTCATCGGCTGTGTCGCGTTGTGGGTGCTGAAGCACAAGTGCGGCTTGCCCTTGCGACAGGCGCGGCACTCACCGCACACCGCGCGCCAGTTCAGGATGACGAAGTCGCCGGGAGCCACGACCGTGACGTCGGGGCCGACCGACTCGACGACACCCGCTGCTTCGTGGCCGAGCAGGAACGGGAAGCTGTCGTTGATCCCACCTTCGCGGTAGTGCAGGTCGGTATGGCAGACCCCGCAGGCCTGGACCTGCACGAGGGCCTCGCCAGGCCCAGGGTCGGGGACGTTCACGGTCAGCAGCTCGACGGGTTGCTTGGCAGCGCGCGCAACGATGCCCGTCACCTGATGCGTCATGGGCCCTTTCCTACCGCCCGGCGGCGATGGGTGGTGTCAGCTGCTGCCATATGGCCGGGTGATGATCTCGAGCCAGTGACCGTCTGGATCGGGGAAGTACACCCCCCGACCGCCATCGTTGTGGTTGATCTCGCCACGCCTGGTCGCGAACGGATCGGCGAAGTAGCTCATGCCACGCTCGACAACCCCGCCGAAGATCTCGTCGAAATCGTCATCGCCGATCAGGAACGCATAGTGCTGTGGCGAGATCTGCGCGCCTGCTTCGACCGTCTGGAAGTCCAGGTTGACGCCGTTGCTGGTGGACACCTGCCAGAAGGGTCCGTACCGGATGGGCGCTGCGAGCCGGAACAGCTCCGCATACCAGGTGGCAGATGCAGCCGCGTCCGATGCCGCCACGATCGTGTGGTTCAGCTCGACAGCCATGACGAAATGCTATGCAGGCTGCCTCAGAGCGAGCTGATGTCGTCGAGTTCCGCCGCCTCCTCGACGGTCGGCTGCCACGCGCCAGCACGTGCGTTGGCGCGCACCTGCTCGGCCGTCGTTGCGCCGGCGATGACCGACCCGACGACCGAGTGAGCGAGCAGCCAGCCGATCGCGACGTCGACCATGGACAGGTCGCGCGCCTGCGCGAACCCCCGTACCGCTTCGATCCGCGTCCAGTCGGCCCGGGCGAGCACCCGTTGATATTCCTCGCGACCAAGCCGCGAGCCGGGCGGGGGAGGCTGGCCCTCGCGATATTTGCCGGTGAGCAGGCCATGCTCGAGCGGAAAGTATGGAAGCAGGCCGACGCCGAAGCGCACCAGCGCCGGGACGAGCTCAGCCTCGGCGGCTCGGTTGAGCAGCGAGAAGCCGTTCTGCGCGGAGATGAACCGGGACCCGCCGGTCTTTGCTGTCCAGTTGGCGTCCACAACCTGCCAGGCGGCGAAGTTCGACGAGCCGATGTAGCGCACCTTTCCGGCGTGCACCATGTCGTCCAGGGCCGAGAGCGTCTCTTCGATCGGGGTCAGCTGGTCCGGGTTGTGCATCTGCAGCAGGTCGATGCGGTCGGTGCGCAGCCGACGCAACGAGGCCTCGACCGCGTTGGCGATGTAGCGGCGGGATCCACGGGCGTTGAAGTCGGGTCCGTTCACTCCCTTCATCGAGTTGCCAAACTTCGTCGCGACGATGACATCGTCGCGTCGTCCGCCCAGCGCCCGGCCGAGCAGCTCCTCCGACTGACCCGGGACCGAGCCGTATGTGTCGGCCGTGTCAACAAAGAAGATGCCACTGTCCAGCGCGGCGCTGACCACCTCGACGACGGCGTCCTCGTCCATCCGCGTGCCGAAGCTGTTGCAGCCGAGTCCGACGACGGAGACGGTCAGACCGGAGTCGCCGAGGCGACGCGTCCCCATGCCCAGGCTCATGCCAGGTGGTTTATCACGGGTTCCCGACGCACGATGGGGGGGTGCTCGGAGCCAGCAACCCAGCCGAGAGCGTCCGCCGGACGTTCCGCCGAATCCTGTCCGGCGAGCCTCACGGTCGACCGTCCTGGATCCGAGCCCTCGAGGATCCCGGCGATGCCGGTTGGTTCGGTCCCGGCAGCGCGATCTGGTCGGTGCACGGGTCGATGTCGACCCTGGTCGGTGGCATCCGCGCTCTCTTGCTGCAGACGGCCCATCCGCTCGCGCTGGCGGGCGTCGAGCAGCACAGCGACTACCGATCCGACGCGCTCGGCCGGTTGCAGCGCACCAACCGGTTCGTCACGACAGTGACGTTCGGCAGCTCGGCCCAGGCCTTGGCCGCCGTCGAGCGCGTCCAGCGCGCGCATGCGCCGGTCGTCGGTTCGGCGCCCGACGGGCGTTCGTACGCGGCCAGCGACCCGCACTTGCTGGCGTGGGTGCACACTGCTCTCGCCGATTCGTTCCTCAGCGCGGCGCAGGCCCTCGGCCCGAAGGGCGTGGACGCCGACGCATACGTTGCCGACATGGCCGTGGTCGGCAAGGCCCTGGACGTGGAGGACCCGCCTGCGACCGCGGCGGAGCTCCGCGGTCGAATGGAGTCGTTCCGACCCGAGCTCGCCGGTTCGGCGACGGCCCGCGACGTCGTGCGTTTCCTGGAGAACCCGCCGCTCCCGCTGGTGGCCCGGCCGGCTTACCAGGTGTTGCAGCGCGCGGCGGCCGACCTACTGCCGAACTGGGCACATCCCGTGCTCGGGACGCCGGTGCGGCCGGCGCCGGTGCGGCTGGTCGACGTCGCGGCCGTCGATGCGCTGCTGCGGTCGCTGGCACTCGTGCTCGGGGCGCGCGGGCCGGGGGAGCGGGCGGCTCGAAGCCGCCTTGGCTAGCTCCGGAAATCGGGTCACAACGCTCGCCGGAGTTGGCCTAGGTTGGCACTCACCGCCGACCAGAGGGCGTCACGAGGAGGGACCGATGAGGTTCAGCTACTGCATGTTGCCCGACTACCCGCTGTCTGAGTCGTTGGCCTCGATCAGGCTGGCCGACGAGCTCGGCTTCTATGCCTGCTATGCAGCCGACGAGACCTGGCACAAGGATCTGTGGCTGCTCTACGCCGCGGCCGCGGCGCAGACCGAGCAGATTCGGATGGGCCCGAGCGTGTCCGGCGTCGTGTTGCGCGAACCCACCCTCATCGCCCAGGCCGCAGCGACCCTGGACGAGCTCACGAACGGGCGTGCGGAGGTCGTGCTGGGCTCGGGCAACTTCGGGCTGCTCGCGCAGTACGGGATCGACTGGGCGGCCACCAAACCCCTGTCCCGGGTCAAGGAAGGCGTCCATGTTGTGCGCACCCTGCTCGACGACGGCGCGATCACCTTCGACGGCGAGTTCTTCAAGTACTCCGGCCTGTTCACGTTCGCGCGCCCGGTGCAGGAGCGGGTGCCAGTCAAGATCGGGGCGATGCGCGGGCCGAGGTCGTTCGAGGTTGCGGGCGAGTTCTCCGACGGCTGCCACCATGCGCTCAGCTACACGCGCGAGGCGTACGACTACGCGGTCGAGCACTTCAAGATCGGAGCCGAGCGAGCCGGCAAGGATTGGACCACGCTGGACATGGCCGCGTGGGTTGTTGTCGCCGTCGGCCGTGACTCGGCCGCAGCGAAGCAGGCTGCGCGCAGCATGGTCGGGATCTACGCCTCCTCAATGCCTGCCGAACAGCTGCAGCGCAACGGCGTCGACCCTGCCGAGCTCAAGCCGATCATCGACGCGATCGGTGGCGGCGATCTCGCGAAAGGAATCGAGCTGACCTCGGCGGAGCTGGCCGAACGGCTCTCGGTCTCCGGCACGCCGGACGAGGTGACGGCCAAGATTAAGACCGAGATGGAGGCAGCCGGCGTCAACCACATCGTGGCCGCCATCACAGACGCCTCGATGGTCAAGTCGTTCACCGGCGTGTCACTCGACGGCGTCGCCACCGTCGATGAGCAGCTGCGCCTGCTCCACGATGAGGTGGTTCCCGCCTTCGACTGACCCTGTCGCGCGTCGTCCCTCGTCGTCCCTCGTGAGGCCGCCGCCAGGGCTATCCCTCGCTCGGGCCGGTGAAACCGTGGTAGTGCATCACGTGCTTGATCCGGGTGTAGTCCTCGAACCCGTACATCGACAGGTCCTTGCCGTACCCGGACTTCTTGAAGCCGCCGTGCGGCATCTCCGCGACCAGCGGAATGTGGGTGTTGATCCAGACGCAGCCGAAGTCGAGCCGGGCCGCCATCCGGCCGGCGACGTCGACGTCCCGGGTCCACACGGAGGACGCCAGGCCGTAGTCGACCCCGTTCGCGAAGGCGACCGCCTCGTCCTCGTCGGTGAACCGCTGCACGGTGATCACCGGTCCGAAGATCTCGGTCTGGATCAGCTCGTCCTGCTGCTGCAGGCCCGCGACCACGGTCGGCTCGTAGTAGAAGCCGGGGGAGTCCACCCGATGACCCCCAGCCGTGACCTCCGCGTGGTCCGGTGCCCGCTCGACCAGCCCCGAGACGTGCGCGAGCTGGTTCGGGTTGTTGATCGACCCGTACAGGACATCCTCGTCGTCCGGGGCACCGGTCTTAGTGTTGCGGGCCGTCTCGGACAGTGCAGCGACGAAGTCGTCGTAGATGCCGGCCTGGGCGAGGACCCGCGTGGCCGCAGTGCAGTCCTGGCCACCATTGAAGTACCCGGCGGTGCTGATCCCCTCGACCGCGGCGTCCATGGACGCGTCGTCGAGGACGAGGACCGGCGCCTTCCCGCCGAGCTCGAGGTGGGCGCGTGTGACGTTCTTCGCGGCGGCGGTGGCCACCGCGATGCCGGCCCCGGTCGAGCCTGTGATGGAGACCAACGCAGGCGTCTTGTGCCCCACCAGCGCGGCGCCGGTGTCCCGGTCACCGCAGACCACGTTGACCACGCCCGGCGGGTAGAACTCCTGCAGGGCCTGCGCCATCCAGACGCTCGACGCCGGCGTGGTGTCGGAGGGCTTGAGCACGACCGTGCAGCCAGCGGCAAGGGCGGGGGCGAACTTCCAGACCGACATCATCATCGGGTAGTTCCAAGGCGCGACCTGGCCGACGACGCCGACCGGCTCGCGCCGGATCGACGAGGTGAAGCCGCGCATGTACTCACCGGTGGCGCGCCCCTCCAGCACCCGCGCCGCACCGGCGAAGAAGCGGATCTGGTCGAGCATCGGCCCGATCTCCTCGGACTTGGTCAGCCCGATCGGCTTGCCGGTGTTCTCGACCTCGACCGCAACCAGCTCGTCCGCGTGCTCCTCGATGTGGTCGGCGAACTTGAGCATGGCGTGTTGCCGCTCCGACGGGGTGGCCCACCGCCAGGAGTCGAAGGCCTTGGCGGCCGCCTCGTACGCGCGGTCGATGTCCACCGGGCCGCTCAGCGGTGCGGTCGCATACACCTCGCCGGTCGCGGGGTTGACCACGTCCATCGCGCTGCCCTCGGCGGAGCCGACCTGCTCGCCGCCGATGATGTTGAGGAAGACCTGCTTCTCCGACATGTCGGTTCCCTTCTTGTTTTGGGCGGGACCTACTTCACGTACGCGATCGGCACCACGTCCGGGTGCTCGGGTAGCGGCTCGCTCTTGTACTGCGACCGTATGCCTTCGATCCACCGTCGACTGAGCTCGGTGAGTTGTGAGCCGTCCTCCTCGTGGGTCTGCATCCTTCCCTTGGTCACCAGGATGCCGAGGTCCGCGCCCTTGAACCGGTAGTCGCCGGGTGCGTAGACCCGCAGGTAGAAGGCCTCGTCCTCGTGGTTCACCTCGTGCCAGTCGTAGGTCACCCTGGCGAACGAGATCTCGCCGTCCTCACCCAGCGTCCAGGTCCCGGTCTTCGGCGCGGCCAGGATCCGCTCGACGGAGTCGTTCGGCTCCTTCATGATCAGCTGCGCCCACACGTCGACCGCGGCCAGCGCGCGCCAGCGTTCGTTGATCTCGTCGACGTCGATCTCGTACTCGACGTCCATGTACTCGAGCAGGTGGAAGAGGAACAACGGGATGTCGGCGTAGGCGCCCGCGGTCACATTGGTCATCGACGAGGCACCCGAGATGCGCGGGTTGAGCTCACCGAGGTAGACGTCGTCGGTGTCGAGATCGACCAGCACGTCGACCTCGAAGAAGCCGCGGTAGCCTTCCTGTCGCAGCCGGTCGCCGAGCCGCCGGACGTGTGAGATCGCGATCGCGCGCCGCTCGTCGGACAGCGCCTCCGGGAACAGGTCGTTGCCGCACCAGCCACCCTTGTACGGCGTGAGTTCAGGGTAGCCGGTGAGGTCCGTCATGAACGGTCCGACGACGGTGCCGTGCCGCGTGTTCACCGCCTCGACGGCGACCGCCAGGTTGTTGATCCGCTTCATCACCTTGAGCTGCTCGTCCGCCATGTCCTCGGCGTTGACGTCCCAGTCGCTCTCCTGCTTGATGAAGAACGTCGTCTTGCCCGAGTCGCCGTATGGCGTCTGCACGACGAGATCGGTGCCGAGGCCGGCGGAGGTTGCGACGTCGACCAGCTCGGCCCAGCTGGCGGCCTTGCCCAGGACGTTCGGCACCGACGGCGCCCCTGCTTCGTTGCCGAGCTGCGTCGTGACGATCTTGGAGTCCAGGTGTCGGCGCAGGGAGTCCGCCGGAAGGATCAGCTCGTAGCCCAGCTCGCGGCAGATCTCCTCCGTCTCCTCGTCGAAGAACACCATCGCGATCTTGGGGGTGCCGCCTCGCCGCTTCATGTGAGCCTGCACCTCAGGGTCGCGGAGCAGGTAGTTGTTGATCTCCTCGCTGCTCTCGAACTCGACGTACGGCCGGTTCTTCGGCGTGAACACCCGCGGGTGCGCGCCATCCCATGAGTCGTAGTAGCTGACGTACTCGAAGTTCCTCACCCACCGGTCGATCCCCAGCAGGTTGAACGCGGTGGGTCCAAGCATGTAGATCGGCTGGCGGTTGGTCCGGAAGAAGGACCTGATCTCGGAGATGCCCTTCAACGTCGTTGCCATTCGCCTGTCCTCTCGACGGGTCAGTGCTTCTTGCCGGTCGCGACGCCGGCCCGTCCCGGTGGCTGGGTCGACGCGCCGGCGAGCCTCGCCCCCACCTCGTCGAAGGCCCGGATCGTGTCAACCAGCGCCCGCGGGTGCTGCGGCGTCGGCCAGGTGGACATCTTCACGCACACCGTCCGGGTCCGCCGGTTCACATGCACCAGCTGTCCGTGGATGCCGATGCACAGCATCACGTCGCCGTATGGACCGGGTCGCACCCAGAGCTGGTCGCGGTACCACCCGCCGGGGAACTGTTGCTCGCTCGGCGAAGCGGCGAACGCGGCGCGGGAGTCTGCATCGACGGTCCACGCCCGCGCGAGCCAGCCCGGCGGGACGATGTCCGCGCCCGCGAAGCGACCACCATCGAGCAGCAGCAGGCCGAAGCGTGCGATGTCGCGCGCCGTCGCGCACAGGCCACCGTCATGGATCGCGGTCCCAAGCCCATCGATCAGGAGCTCGGCGTCGTACTCGGCCCCCATCGGCTGCCACAGGGTGGTCGAGATGAGGTCGGCCATCCGCGTCCCGGTAGCCCGCTCCAGCACCCAGCCGAGAGCGTCGGTCTCGCAGGACCGATAGCTGAAAGTCTGACCGTGCGGGCGATCGGCGGGTAGCGTCGTGAGGAAGGCATACAGCCCGCGCGTGGGCTCCCCCAGGACCGCCGGCTCAGCGATCCACCGCTCCAGCTCGGCTAGCTCGGCGTCGGGATCGCCGTAAGCCTCGCGGAAGGAGATGCCGGAACGCATGTCGAGCAGGTCGCGCACGGTCGCGCCCGAGTAGCCGCTGGCGTCGAGCTCCGGGACGTGCTGCGAAACCTGGTCGTTCGGGTCGACCAGCCCGCGGCCGACGAGGACACCCGCGACGCAGCCCACGACCGACTTGGTCACCGACATCAGCAGGTGGGTGCGGTCCCACTTGGCGTGCCCGGCGTACGACTCGACGACCACCTCGCCGTCGTGGACGACCAGGACGCTGTCGGTCCAGGTGTCAGCAATGATCTGCGCGGCCGTCGAGGACGCGCCATCGCTGCGGGTCACTTCGATCGCCGTGAGATCGAGACGTGTGCCACTCGGCAGGGCACGCGTGGCGCCGGGTGAGCAGGCCACCCGATGCGTGGGCAGCAGCTCGCGCAGGTGGTTGAACGCCCACGGCACGTATGGCTCGTCCTGCCATTGTCGACGGGGGACGACGGTTTCTGGCGCCGGCGGGAAGCCGTGCATCAGGGGCACGGCGTCACCGCGACACCGACTGCGGACATCGATCGCCTCCCGTCGAGACGATCAGCACCCTAGTCCCGAATAACCCTGAGCGGACCCCGCGTTGATCGATACCGTGACCGGAGGGTAGATCCACAACGTGGGAGGTCTCCATGAGCGCCGATGACAGCCAGCATGGTCGTGGCCCGCACCCGCACCACACCCACGAGCACCTACCCGAGGCGGACTTGCATGAGAAGGGCCTGTCGCAGAACGCGGTTGGCTTGCTCGGTGGCACAGTCCTTGGTATCTCGTCGGTTGCGCCGGCGTATGCGCTGACTGCGACCATCGGTCTGCTGGTTGCCGAGGCCGGGGCCAAGGTGCCGGTGATCATCATCGCCGGCTTCCTGCCGATGTTCTTCGCGGCGTACGCGTATCGCGAGCTCAACCGGGTGGCCCCCGACTGCGGCACGTCGTTCACCTGGACCACCAAGGCCTTCGGTCCGATCCTGGGCTTCCTTGGCGGCTGGACGGCGGTCGTCGCGACCGTCATCGTGCTGTCGAACCTCGCGGGCGTCGCGGTCCAGTTCTTCTGGCAGTTCGTCGGGGAGCTGGTCGGCAGCGACTGGCTCAGCGACCTCTGGGAGAACAAGCTCATCAACATCCTGACCTGCCTTGCGTTCCTCGCGGTCGCGACGTACATCGCATACCGCGGCATCACGACCACGGAGCACGTGCAGTTCTTCCTGGTCGGTTTCCAGTTGCTGGTGCTGGCGTTCTTCGCATTGGCCGCGTTCGCGAAGTCCGGCGACTCACCGACCGGGCTGAGCTTCGACATCGACTGGTTCAGTCCGTCGGGGCTGACTCTCTCGGCGTTCGTTGCCGGCCTGTCCGGCTCGATCTTCGCCTTCTGGGGCTGGGACACCTCGCTCACCGTGAACGAGGAGTCCACGGACTCGGAAAAAACCCCCGGACGCGCGGCGCTGCTGTGCGTGGTGTCCA
>JBEVHX010000125.1:0-5269 GCA_040510995.1 Candidatus Nanopelagicales bacterium | reverse complement strand
GACCTCCCAACCCCGCCAACGTCCACATTCGAAGGGGTGACCCGATCATTTGGCTGGTATGCGGTCCTGCGCGTACCCTCAGAGGCCGACCGACTGTGCCCCGGAGCCGTTTTCCAGTGACCCTGGACGATGACCCCGAGCGCAGTCCGCAAGCGGAGGCCCGCCTCCCACCCGATCGGCCGCAGCACCATCAGGCCGACGGGTTCCAGGTCGAGGACCCTCGGGTTGAGGGTGCTCGGGTGCGGGCTCCCGTCTGCGTCGGCGACGGGAGCCTTTCTCGTCTCCGGAGGTCGCCCAGCAGTCACGGTCTGAGGAGGCCCCATCAGCGCTGAACCCCGCATCAACGACCGGATCCGCGTCCCCGAGGTGCGACTCGTCGGTCCCAACAGCGAGCAGGTCGGCATCGTGCGTCTCGAGGATGCACTGCGACTGGCTCAGGAAGCCGATCTCGACCTGGTCGAGGTCGCACCAGACGCCCGGCCACCGGTCTGCAAGCTCATGGACTACGGCAAGTTCAAGTACGAGTCCGCATTGAAGGCCCGTGAGGCGCGCAAGAACCAGGCGCACACGGTCATCAAGGAGATGAAGCTCCGGCCCAAGATCGACCCGCACGACTACGCGACCAAGAAGGGTCACGTCGAGCGGTTCCTCAAGCAAGGGGACAAGGTCAAGATCACGATCATGTTCCGAGGCCGGGAGCAGTCCCGTCCGGAGCTTGGGTTCCGACTCCTGCAGCGACTGGCGGACGATGTGCAGTCACTCGGCTTCGTCGAGTTCGCACCGAAACAGGACGGACGCAACATGATCATGGTGCTGGGTCCGCACAAGAAGAAGGCCGAAGCGATGGCCGAGGCGCGCGCCGAGCGCGCGGCCCGCAAGCAGCGCGACGAGGCCGACAGCACCACCTGACAACCACCTGACAAGAACTACCTGACAAGAACCACCCGACAGTCCGACGACAACTGAGGAGCCGGGCAGCGATGCCGAAGAACAAGACCCACAGCGGGGCCAAGAAGCGTTTCCGCGTGACCGGCAGCGGCAAGGTCATGCGTGAGCGGGCCAACGTTCGCCACCTGTTCGAGTACAAACCCTCCACCCGCACTCGTCGCCTTGCGGGCGATGTCGAGGTGTCCAAGGCCGACGTCAAGAAGATGAAGAAGCTGCTCGGCATCTGAGCCGCCCGCAGACGACGAGGAGATGAGCACATGGCACGGGTGAAGCGGGCGGTCAACGCCCACAAGAAGCGCCGGGAGACTCTCGAGCGCGCCAGCGGCTACCGCGGGCAGCGCTCCCGCCTGTACCGCAAGGCCAAGGAGCAGGTCTCCCACTCCATGGTCTACAACTACCGCGACCGCAAGGCACGCAAGGGCGACTTCCGTCAGCTCTGGATCACCCGAATCAACGCCGGCGCGCGGGCCAACGGCATGACGTACAACCGCTTCATCCAAGGTCTGAAGGCGGCCGGCGTTGAGGTCGACCGCCGTATGCTCGCCGAGCTTGCCGTCAACGACGCTGCCGCGTTCACCGCTCTGGTCGACGTGGCACGCGCCGCTGCACCGGCCGCCAGCGACGCCGCCTGACGTTGTCCTCCGGGCCGGCGTCACTCCTGCTCTCAGCCAAGAGCAAGCGGGTGACGTCGGCCCGTCGGCTGCTCAAGCGAAGCTTCCGGTCTTCTGACCGGGCTTTCCTGGCCGAAGGTCCGCAGTCGGTGCGCGAGGCTGTTGCGCTCGCTGCGACGCGGCCCGGCCTGGTGCAGGACATCTTCGCGACAGGCGACGCGCGCCGCCGCCACCGGGACATCGTCGATGCGGCGGAATCCCTGCGCATCCCGACTCACCCCGTTGGGGACGAGGTCATGGCGAGCCTGGCCCAGACGGTCACCCCCCAGGGCATGGTCGCGGTCTGCTCGTTCCTCGACCGCGATATCGAGGACGTCGCCGCGGTCAGACCATCCCTGGTCGCGGTGCTCGCGCATGTGCGTGACCCCGGGAACGCCGGCACGGTGATCCGCGCCGCCGACGCCGCCGGCGCAGACGCCGTCGCGCTCACCACCGACTCGGTCGACCCGTACAACGGCAAGTGCGTGCGCGCGACCGCCGGCAGCCTCTTCCACCTCCCGATCGCCATGGGCCGCGACGCGATGGACACGATCGTCGCCCTGCGCGCACCTGGCCTGAGCGTGGTCGCGGCCGACAGTGCGGGCGATCTCGACCTGGACGAGGCCATCGAGAGCGGCCTGCTCACTGGGCGGACAGCGTGGATCTTCGGCAACGAGGCGTGGGGGCTGCCGCCCGAGACCCGTGAGCTGGCCGACCACGTCGTCCGGGTCCCCATCTATGGCCGCGCCGAGTCGCTCAACCTCGCCACGGCCGCGGCCGTCTGCCTCTACGCGTCGGCCCGGGCGCAGCGCAGCGTGCCACAATCGTCGACGTGACCCGGTGATGAGCAGGCTCGCCGTCGTGCGGCGATTGAGCGTGCCCGCCGGCTTCTCGCTGCCGCGCTGACGCGCGCCGGGACCTCCGCGGGCCGCCTCCTAGACTCGCCCCCGCTGACGACCGCTCCGGAGAGACCCTCATGTCCGCACCGAACAAGTCCTACGACCCGGTCCAGGTGTCCGCCCTGTCGGCGGATGCGGTGGCGGCCGCCGTCGCAGCCGCGCTCGACGCCGTCGCTGCGGCCACCGACCTCGACGCACTCAAACAAGCCCGGGTCGAGCACGCCGGCGACCGCTCGACGCTGGCGCTGGCGAACCGGGAGATCGGTGCCCTGCCACCGCACGCGAAGGCCGAAGCCGGCCAACGGGTCGGAGCGGCGCGGGCGGCCATCCGTGACGCGATCGAGGCGCGTCGGCTCCAGCTGGAGGCGGAGCGCGACGCCCGCGTCCTCGTGGAGGAGACGGTCGACGTCACCCTTCCGTGGGACCGTCGCCGGGTCGGTGCCCGCCACCCGCTGACGACGATTCTCGAGCGCATCGCCGACGTCTTCGTCGGGATGGGCTACGAGGTCGCCGACGGTCCGGAGGTCGAGGCGGAATGGCTGAACTTCGACGCGCTCAACATGGGCCCGGACCACCCGGCCCGCACGATGCAGGACACCTTCTTCATCGAGCCGGTGGAGGCCGGCCTGCTGCTGCGAACGCATACCTCGCCGGTGCAGGTACGCACCATGCTCGCCCAGGAGCCGCCGATCTACGTTGTGTGTCCGGGCCGGGTCTTCCGCACGGACGAGCTGGACGCGACGCATACCCCGGTCTTCAACCAGGTCGAAGGACTCGCGGTCGACGAAGGTCTGACGATGGCCGACCTCAAGGGGACGCTCGACCACTTCGCGGTGCAGATGTTCGGTGAGGGAGTGCACACTCGGCTGCGGCCGGCGTACTTCCCGTTCGTCGAGCCGGGTGGCGAGGTCGACCTGCTGTGCTTCGTCTGCCGTGGCGAGTCGGTCGGCAACCCGGAACGGCCGTGCCGTACCTGCTCCTCCGAGGGTTGGATCGAGTGGGGCGGCTGCGGAATGGTCAACCCGCGCGTGCTCATCGCGTGCGGGATCGACCCTGACCGCTACTCGGGTTTCGCGTTCGGTATGGGCCTCGAGCGAACGCTGATGTTCCGGCACAACATCGTGGACATGCACGACCTGGTCGAGGGCGACGTGCGGTTCACCCGCGCCTTCGGGATGGAGATCTGATGCGCGTCCCGCTGCGCTGGCTGCGCGAGTACGTCGACCTGCCGAGCGACCTCAAGCCGCGGGAGCTGCAGGCGCGGCTGATTGCGGCCGGGCTCGAGGTCGAGACGGTGACCGCGTACGACGTCGTGGGTCCGCTGGTCGTGGGTCGGGTGTTGTCCTTCGAGGACGAGCCGCAGAAGAACGGCAAGGCGATCCGCTGGTGCCGGGTCGATGTCGGACCGGAGCACGGCGATTCAGCAGGCGCCCGCGGCATCGTCTGCGGCGCGTCGAACTTCGCGGTCGACGACCTTGTCGTTGTCGCGTTGCCGGGCGCGGTGCTGCCCGGCGGGTTCGCGATCACCGCCCGCAAGACCTACGGACATGTGTCCGACGGCATGATCTGCTCGCTGCGCGAGCTCGGACTCGGTGAGGACCACACCGGGATCCTGGTGCTGACCGCCCGCGACGCCGATGCTGCCGTGCCCGGTGACGACGCCGGCCCGGTGCTCGGGCTGCCCGACGCCGTGCTCGAGATCAGTGTCAAGCCGGACCGCAGCTACTGCCTGTCGATGCGCGGCGTGGCCCGTGAGGCGTCGATCGCGTATGCAACGGCGCTGCGCGACCCAGCAGACCACGATGTCGTCCCGCCCGGCCCCGGTGATGAGCCACACCCGGTCGAGATCGCAGATCCGACCGGGGCGGACCGGATCGTGTTGCGTCGACTGGTCGGCTTCGATCCCCAGGCTGAGTCGCCGCTCTGGCTGCGAGCCCGCCTCCACCTCGCGGGTATGCGGCCGGTCTCGCTGGCCGTGGACGTCACGAACTACGTCATGCACGAGCTGGGCCAGCCGCTGCACGCCTTCGACGGCACGCTGCTCCGTGGCCCGATCGTGGTGCGGCGGGCTCGTGCCGGCGAACAGCTCGAAACCCTTGACCACGTCAGGCGCACGCTCGACCCGGAGGACCTGCTCATCACCGACGACCGCGGCCCGATCGCGCTCGCCGGAACGATGGGCGGCCTGGAGACCGAGATCAGCGACACGTCCACGGTGATCGTGCTCGAGGCCGCGCACTTCCTGCCGGTGCCGATTGCGCGGGAGTCCCGGCGGCACAAGCTGTCGAGCGAGGCCGCGCGTCGTTTCGAGCGGGGGGTCGACCCGACGCTCGGTCCGGTGGCGAGCTCCCGCGCCGCCTCACTGCTTGCCGAGTACGGGGGCGCGCGGCTGGTCGGTACCGCCGAGGTCGACCTTCGAGGACCGGTCGCGCCCATCGAGATGCACGCTGACTATCCCAGCCGCGTCGCCGGGGTCGAATACAACGCGGCTGACGTCGTGCTTCGGCTCGAGCAGGTCGGCTGCTCCGTGACCACCGAGCCGGGGCTGCTCAGCGTGCAGCCGCCGCCGTGGCGCCCGGACCTGCGCGATCCCGCCGACCTCGCGGAGGAGGTGCTCCGGCTCCAGGGCTACGACAGCATCCCCTCCCTCCTGCCGCACGTGCTGCCGGGGCGCGGCTTTTCCGCGCGGCAACGGCACTTCCTCACGACGACGCGTGCCTTGGCCGAGCAGGGTTTCGTCGAGGTGAAGGCCTATCCGTTCTTGGGCGCGCA
>JBEVHX010000124.1:0-6326 GCA_040510995.1 Candidatus Nanopelagicales bacterium | reverse complement strand
GGATCCCGACGACCTTGCGCACGGCCGATATCAGCTCGAGGTCGTAGCCGTCGGTCGTACCGTCCGCGTCCATCGAGTTGAGCAGGATCTCACCGGCGCCGAGGTCGGCGGCCCGAGCGGCCCACGCGACTGCATCGATGCCGGTCCCGCTCCGGCCGCCGTGCGTGGTCACCTCGAAGCCGGAGTCGGTCGTGGTCCCCGGCGGGCAACGCCGCGCATCGACGGACAGCACGAGCACCTGCGCACCGAACCGGTCGGCGATCTCGGCGACCAGCTCCGGGCGACCGATCGCCGCCGTGTTGACGCCGACCTTGTCCGCGCCGGCGCGCAGCAGCCGGTCGACGTCGTCAACGCTGCGGACGCCGCCTCCGACGGTGAGCGGGATGAACACCTGCTCCGCGGTGCGGCGCACGACGTCATAGGTCGTCTCTCGGTCGGAGGAGCTGGCCGTGATGTCGAGGAACACCAGCTCGTCGGCTCCCTCGGCGTCGTACACGGTGGCCAGCTCGACCGGGTTACCCGCATCACGCAGGTCGGTGAAGTTGATGCCTTTGACCACCCGGCCCGCATCGACGTCAAGACACGGGATCACCCGGACGGCGACGCTCATACGATCAGCTGGTCCACGTAGCACCAGCGCCAGGTCTCACCGGGCTGGAACGACTGAACGATGGGGTGCCCGCTTGCGCGGAAGTGGGCGGTTGCGTGCTTGTTCTTGGAGGAGTCGCAGCACCCGATCCGACCGCAGGTCAGGCACCGGCGCAGATGCACCCATGTGTCACCGATCGCGAGGCAGTCCTGGCAGCCCTCCGGGGTCAGCGCGGGCGCTTCGGCTGGGAGTGCGTCCAGATGAGTGCACGGCATGCGCCCAGTATCCGTGACAGATCTGGGAGAGGCTGTACGGGTGCTCGAGGTCTTCCTGGTGGTGACAGCGGCCATCATCGCGGGTGGCGTCTGCCGACGGTTCGCGATCGCGGCCCCGCTGCCGCTCCTGGCGGTCGGTGTGGCCATCGGCGTGCTGCCGTTCACCGACGGCCTCGACCTCAACCCGGACCTGCTGCTCGAGCTGGTGCTGCCACCGTTGTTGTTCTCAGCCGCGCTGGCGTCCTCCTACATCGGGATCCGGGCCAATCTCCGGCCCGTCCTCATGCTCTCCGTCGGGCTGGTGGTCTTCACCGCCCTCGTCGTCGGCGTCACCGTGGGCGGGGTCCTGCCGGATCTCCCGCTCGCGGCCGCGATCGCGCTCGGGGCGGTCCTCGGTCCCGCCGACGCCGTGGCCAGCGCTGCGATCGCGCGCAAAGTCGGCATGCCACGCCGAACGCTCACGATCATCGAGGGCGAGAACCTCATCAATGACGGCACCGCCCTGACCGTCTTCAATGTCGCGGTGGCGGCGGCGGTCGCCGGCTCGGTGACCGGGTGGGAGGTCGGCCAGATCGTCCTTGCGTCGGTGGTTGGTGGATTCGCGATCGGCTTCGCGGCGGGGTGGGCCATCCGCGAGCTGTTCCGCCGCACGCGTCGGGATTCTCTGCTCGACAACGCATTGATCCTGGTGACGCCGTTCCTGGTGTTCGCAATGGCCGAGGATGTTGAAGCCTCGGGCTTCCTGGCGGTGGTGATTGCCGGCTTGGTGCTCGCGCACTCCACGACCCGCACCGGGTATGCGACCCGACTGCAGCTGGCCGCCGTCTGGTCGGTCATGACCTTCGTCTTCGAGTCATTGGCGTTCCTGGTCGTCGGGCTGGAGCTGCCGCACGTTGTGGCTGACCTCAGTGACAATGGCGATCTCGATCGGGTCGTGGTGCCGACGGTGGTGGCGCTCCTCGCGGTCGTGCTCGCCCGCATCGTCTGGGTCTTCCCGGCCACGTACATCCCGCGGCTGCTGTCCCGACGCATCCGAACCGAGGACCCAGCCCCGCCGGTACGAACGATCGCCGTCGTTGCGTGGGCGGGCATGCGCGGACCGGTCTCGTTGTTCGCCGCCCTCGCATTGCCGCTCACTGTGGACGACGGGGCACCGTTCCCCGACCGCGACCTGCTCATCCTCGTGACCACGCTCGTCGTGATCGGCACGTTGCTGCTCCAAGGGTTGACCCTGGGTCCGCTGATCACCCACCTGGGCGTTGCCGATCGGGACGTCTCGGCGAGGCTGCTCGCCGAAGCCGAGGCGCAGCATCACGCGGCTCAGGCCGCGTTGGCCCGACTCGATGAGGAGCTCGAGGTCGGGCCTCGTCCCCCTGATGACATCGTGCAGAAGCTGCGGTCGGTCGCCGAGCGCCGATCGTTGTCCGCCTGGGAGCAGCTTGGTGGTCCCGAGGAAACCCCGTCGGACGCCTACCGCCGGCTTCGGCTGGCGATGCTGGACGCGGAGCGGGATGTGTTCGTGCAGTACCGGGACGAAGGCAGGCTCCCCGAGGACGTGCTGCGCCGGGTGTTCCGCGACCTGGACCTCGAGCAGGCCGTCCTCGACCGCGGCTGACAACCGCTCAGAGGGGCAGATATGCGTCCACCTCGACCTCGACGCGCATGCGCGGATCGATGAAGCCAGTCACCGCAATCATCGAAGCGGCCGGACGTACCGCTTCGAACAGCTCAGCGTGCGCGGCACCGACGGCGCCCGCGTCCGTGATGTCCCGCAGATACATCCGGGTGCGCACCACGTCCGCGAGCGAGCATCCCGCCTCGACGAGGGCCCGCTCCGCTACCCGGAACCCGGCCAGCGCCTGCTCGCGCGGGTCGTCGGAGTCCACCGACGTGCAGCCGGACACGAGCACGAATGGCGGGGCAATGACCGCGCGGCAGTAGCCGATGACGTCCTCGTACGGGCCGCCGCTGAAGATCCGCCGGACGCTCACCGGGCAGCTTCGAATGCGACCGTGGCCAAGGCGTCCTCCAAGGTGAACGCGCCCGCATACAGCGCCTTGCCCACGATCGCACCCTCGACGCCGATGTTCGTCAGAGTCGACAGCGACCGCAGGTCGGCGAGCGACGACACTCCACCGCTGGCGACGACCGGCGCCTCAGTCGCTGCGCACACGTCGCGCAGCAGCTGCAGATTTGGACCCTGCAACGTACCGTCCTTGGTCACGTCGGTGACCACGTAGCGCGCGCAGCCGTCCCGGTCCAGTCGCTCCAGCGTCTCGAACAGCTCACCGCCGTCCTGCGTCCACCCCCGCGCCGCGAGCGTGGTGCCGCGCACATCCAGCCCTACCGCAATCCGGTCGCCGTACTCGGCAATCGCTTGCGCACACCAGACCGGATTCTCGAGCGCGGCGGTGCCGAGGTTGACCCGGCGGCACCCGGTCGCCAGGGCCGCCGCGAGTGACTCGTCATCTCGAATGCCACCGGACAGCTCGACCTGCACGTCGAGAGATCCGACGACGTCCACCAGCAGGGCACGGTTGTTGCCCCGGGCGAACGCGGCGTCGAGGTCGACCAGGTGGATCCACTGCGCGCCGGCTCGCTGCCAGGCGAGCGCCGCTTCGCGCGGATCCCCATACGCGGTCTCGGAACCGGCCACCCCTTGGACGAGGCGGACCGCTTGACCGTCGGCCACGTCGACGGCCGGCAACAGCTCGAGCACCCGCCCGCTACGCATGGGCCCGCCAGATCTGGATCGACGTCGGCCCCGTCCGGCGCGTGGTCACAGTGACTTCACCCAGTTCTCGAGCAGCGCAGCGCCTGCGTCGCCCGACTTCTCCGGATGGAACTGCGCCGCCGACAGTGGCCCGTTCTCGACCGCGGCCACGAACCGCGAGCCGTGCGCGGCCCACGTGACCAGTGGCGCATGCATCCGCTCGGAGTCGCGCATCATCCAGTCACGCACCCCGTACGAGTGCACGAAGTAGAACCGCTCGTTCTCCACGCCACGGAACAGCACCGACCCCTCCGCGACCTCGACCGTGTTCCAACCCATGTGCGGGACCACGTCCGCCTCGAGCCGCTCCACCACGCCGGGCCACTCGCCCAGGCCCGTGGTCGCCACCCCGTGCTCCACGCCGCGGTCGAACAGGATCTGCATGCCCACGCAGATGCCGAGCACCGCCCGACCGCCGGCGAGCCGACGGTCGATGACCTCGTGACCGCGCACCCCGCGCAGCCCCGCCATGCACGCGGCGAACGCTCCCACACCGGGCACGACCAGGCCGTCGGCGTCCGCCGCCGCGTCACGGTCGGCAGTGACAACCACGTCGGCCCCGACCCGCGCCAACGCTCGCTCGGCGGATCGCAGGTTACCGAACCCGTAGTCGAGGACGACCACCGAAGGACCGGTCACGGCACCCACAGGACGGCAGCACAGGCCGCGGTCACCGCGCCCGCGGCCAGGATGAGGCCGGGCACCCGGTTGCCACCGCGGTAGAGCGAGTAGGCACCGCCGAGCAGGAAGCCCGCCAGCGCGAACATGAGGATCGCCACCTACAGCGAGCCCTTGGTCGACGGCACCCCGACCACACGTGCGTCGAGGGCCACGGCAGCGCGCAGGGAACGGGCCACCGACTTGAACTGCGCCTCGACGACGTGGTGCGCATTGCGACCGGAGAGCACGCGCACGTGCAGGCAGATCTGCGCTGACGCGCTGATCGACTCCCAGATGTGCCGGGTCAATGTGGTGTCGTACGAGCCGATCAGCTCGACGATCTCCGGCTCTTCGTGCACGACGTACGGCCGGCCGGACAGGTCGACCGCCGACTGCACGAGCGCCTCGTCGAGCGGCACCATGGCATCGCCGAAGCGTCGGATGCCGGCCTTGTCACCGAGCGCCTCGCGCAACGCCTGCCCGAACGCGAGCGAGGTGTCCTCCACGGTGTGGTGCGCGTCCACCTCGAGGTCTCCCTTGGTCCGCACGTGCAAGTCGAAGCCACCGTGCTTGCCGAGCTGGGCGAGCATGTGGTCGAAGAAGGGCACGCCAGTGTCGACATCGGCGGTCCCGCTGCCGTCGAGCTCGAGCTCGACGAGAACGTCGGACTCCTTCGTCGTGCGCTTGACCTGGGCGAACCGACTCATCGTGATGCTCCAACGTCCTCAAGCGCGGCCCGAAACGCCGCGTTCTCCTCGGGGGTGCCGATGCTGACCCGCAGCCAGCCTTCTGGCCCGGTCTCTCGAATCAGCACCCCACGATCCAGCAGACCCTGCCAGACCGCGCGCCGGTTATCGAACTGCCCGAAGAGCACGAAGTTGGCGTCGGTTTCGGCAACAGCGTGTCCGCGACCGCGCAGCCACGTCACCAGGTCGTCGCGCTCGGCGCGCAACACGTCGACCTGCGCGAGGAGGTCCTTCGCGTGGCACAGCGCCGTGCGCGCGACGATCTGGGTCACCGCGCCCAGGTGGTACGGCAGCCGCACCAGTCGGCAGGCGTCGACGATCGCCGCGCTCCCGGCGAGATACCCCAGCCTGGTCCCGGCCATCGCGAACGCCTTGCTCATGGTCCGGGTCACAACCAGCCTGGGGTGTGCACCGAGCAGCGTCAGCGCCGACGGTGTGCCGGGTCGGCGGAACTCCCCGTATGCCTCGTCGACGACGACCACGCCAGGCGCGGCAGCGCATACGGCCTCGATGGTGTCCAGCGGCAACGCCGTGCCGGTCGGGTTGTTCGGGGAGGCGAGCAGCACGATCGTTGCGCCGTGCTCGACGACTGCCTTGACGGCGGCCTCGGGATCGAGGGAAAAGTCATCGCGGCGGGGCTCGGCGACCCAACGGGTGAACGTGTCCCGGCAGTACTCCGGATACATCGAGTACGTCGGTGCGAAGCCGAGCGCGACCCGGCCCGGTCCACCGAACGCTTGCAGCAGCTGCAGCATGACCTCGTTGGACCCGTTGGCCGCCCACACCTGGTTCACGTCGAGCCGAACGCCTTCCCGCTCGGCGATGTAGTCCGCAAGGTCGGCGCGCAACGCCCAGGCCTCGCGGTCGGGGTACCGGTTGAGCCCGCCCGCCACCTCGGCGACGGCGGCGGCGATGTCGTGGACGAGGGCCTCCGATGGCGGATACGGGTTCTCGTTGACGTTCAACCGGATCGGCACCTCCAGCTGTGGTGCGCCGTACGGGGTCTGGCCCCTCAGGTCGTCGCGCAGCGGGAGGTCGCGCAACCCGATGTCTTGGTCCACTCCGTACCCTTGGTCGTGGTCTCCTCGGCTCCCCTTCGCTCCCCCTGCGTCGTCCACTCCGTGCCCTTGGTCGTGGTCTCCTCGGCTCCGCTTCGCTCCGCCTGCGTCGTCCACTCCGTGCCCTCGGTCGTGGTCTCCTCGGCTCCGCTTCGCTCCGCCTGCGTCGTCCACTCCGTGCCCTCGGTCGTGGTCTCCTCGGCTCCCCTTCGCTCCGCCTGCGTC
>JBEVHX010000123.1:0-11108 GCA_040510995.1 Candidatus Nanopelagicales bacterium | reverse complement strand
GGCCAGCCGGAGGCTGATGCGGCCGAGGTCGTTGAGCTGCAACGGTCCACGCGTCGTTGTCACCCCGAGGGTGTCGATATCGAGCCGTTCACGGACCGAGTCGAGGATGGCCCGGACGGTGCGGGTGCCGGTGCGCACGAGCACGCGGGCTCGCTCGACGGACGGTGCCTCCGCGAGCCAGCAGACCGTGCCGGTGAGCTCCCGGGTCTCTGTCGCCGGCTCGTATGCGGCGGCGACCAGGTCACCGCGGGCGAGATCGATGTCGTCGGCCAGCCGCAGCGTGATCGATTGGCCTGCGTGGGCCAGGTCGAGCGGGCCGCTGAAGGTGTCGATGCCGACGACCGTGGTGCGCCGACCGCCGGGCTGCACGACGACCTCGTCGCCCGGCCGGACGACGCCGCTCGCGACCTTGCCCGCATAGCCGCGGTAGTCGAGGTGGCCGGCGATCTGCGGGCGGATGACGGTCTGCACCGGGAACCGGAACGCCTCACCGAACGGGTCCCGCTCGACCGGCACCTGCTCGAGGTGCTCGAGCAGGGTCGGCCCGTCGTACCAGGGCGTGCGCCTCGAACGCTCCACGACGTTGTCGCCCGCCAGGGCCGACGTGGGAATGGCGACGACGTCCTCGACACCAAGCCCATGCGCGTAGTCGGCGAAGTCCTTCTCGATCCGATCGAAGACCGACTGGTCGAAGTCGACCAGGTCCATCTTGTTCACCGCAAGCGCCACGTGCGGCACCCCGAGCAGTGCGGCGACGGTCGCATGCCGGCGGGTCTGCTCCACCACGCCGTTGCGTGCGTCGACGAGGACGACGGCCAGCTCGGCAGTCGATGCGCCGGTCACCATGTTTCGCGTGTACTGCACGTGGCCAGGGGTGTCGGCCAGCACGAAGGACCGGGTGGGCGTGGAGAAGTAGCGGTAGGCGACGTCGATCGTGATGCCTTGCTCGCGCTCGGCGCGAAGCCCGTCAGTGAGCAGCGCGAGGTCGGCCCCGGCCAGGCCACGGTCGCGACTCACCCGTTCGATGGCTGCCAGCTGGTCGGCGAGCACCGACTTGGTGTCGTAGAGCAGCCGCCCAACCAGCGTCGACTTGCCGTCGTCGACACTGCCCGCAGTGGCCAACCTGAGGAGGTCCATCAGAAGTAGCCCTCGCGCTTTCGGTCCTCCATCGCCGCTTCCGACAGCCGGTCGTCCGCACGTGTCGCGCCGCGTTCGGTGAGCCGGCTCGCGGCAACCTCGACGACCACGTCGGCGACCGTGGTCGCATACGAGTCGACCGCTCCGGTGCAGGACATGTCGCCGACTGTGCGGTAGCGGATCGTCCGGACCTGGACGTCCTCTCCCGGGTTGGGGCCGCCCCACTCGCCCGCAGTCAGCCACATACCGTCGCGCTGGAAGACCTCTCGCTCGTGCGCGAAGTAGATCTCCGGTAGGGCAATGTGCTCGCGCTCGATGTAGCGCCACACGTCCAGCTCGGTCCAGTTCGACAGCGGGAATACACGCACGTGCTCACCCGCGCGGTGCCGGCCGTTGTACAGATCCCAGAGCTCGGGACGCTGCCGGCGCGGATCCCACTGCCCGAAGTCGTCGCGAAGCGAGAAGACGCGTTCCTTGGCGCGCGCCTTCTCCTCGTCGCGGCGGCCGCCACCGAAGACGGCGTCGAACCTGTTCCCTGTGATCGCGTCCAGCAGGGGGATCGTCTGCAGCGGGTTGCGCGTGCCGTCCGGTCGTTCACGCACCGCGCCTTGGTCGATCGCGTCCTGGACGGACGCGATGACCAGCCGAAGACCGAGCGCCGTGACCGTGCGATCCCGGTAGTCGATGACCTCCGGGAAGTTGTGCCCGGTGTCGATGTGCATCACGGGGAAAGGCACCGGCGCGGGCCAGAACGCCTTCCGCGCCAAGTGCACCATGACGATCGAGTCCTTTCCACCGCTGAACAGCAGCACCGGCCGGTCGAACTCGCCAACGACCTCGCGGAAGATGTGGATCGCCTCGGACTCCAGCACGTCCAGCTGGCTCAACGTCGTCGCCAGGGTCGTGTTCATGTGTGCAGCCCGCATTCGGTCTTCGCGCGCCCGGCCCAGCGCCCGGCCCTCGGATCCTCGCCCGGCTGCACAGCCCGCGTGCACGGCGCGCAGCCGATCGACGCATACCCGAGCTGCCGCAACGGGTTGAGGAAGACGTCATGCTCCTCGACGTACGCGTCGACGTCGGCCTGGGTCCAGGCAGCGATCGGGTTGAGCTTGACCTTGTCGCGCTTGGCGTCCCACTGCACCGGCGGCAGCTCGGTCCGCGTGACCGCGTCCTCCCGGCGCATGCCGGTTACCCAGGCCGCATACGGCTCGAGACCCCGGTTGAGCGGTTCGACCTTGCGCAGCGCGCAGCAGGTGTCGGGGTCGCGGTCGTGCAGCCGCGGGCCATACTCGAGGTCCTGCTCCCACACGGTCTGCTTCGGCTGCACGGTCACGATGTGCAGCGGCAGCATGGCCGCATACGCATCGCGGGTGCCGAGCGTTTCGGCGAAGTGGTATCCGGTGTCGAGGAACAACACGTCGACGCCGGGAACGGCGCGGCTCGCGAGATGCACGAGCACCTCGTCGCCCATCGACGACGCGACCACCAGCTCGCCGCCGAACGTCTCGCCCGCCCACGCGAGGACGTCATATGCGTCCGCGTCCGCGAGCGTGACCGCTGCCACGTCCGCGAGCGCCCGCAGCTCCTCGGTTGTGCGGGTGTGTGTCGTCATGTGGTCACTCGCAATCCGAGAAGCTTCACCGAGAAGACCCGAGCACAGGAGCGGCACTCCCAGGCGCCGTGACCCTCGGCGCTCGGGTGCAGGTCCTCGTCGGCGCAGAACGGGCAGAAGTACGGCACGGCCCGCGTGCTCTCTTCGCTCATCGAAGATCCGCCTCCTCGGCCCGGATTGCCCACTCGGCGAACGACTCGGCCTCGTCCTTGTGCTTGTCGTACGCGGTGACGACCCGCTCGACGTAGCCGGGCAGGTCGTCGGCCGCGACTTTCAGGCCGCGCAGGGTGCGACCGAAGCCGGCCTCCTGGCCGAGCCTGCCACCGAGGTGCACCTGGTATCCCTCGACGGTGTTGCCTTCGGCGTCGTTGACCAGCGATCCCTTGAGGCCGATGTCGGCGACCTGGATGCGGGCGCAGGAGTTGGGGCAGCCGTTGACGTGGATGCTGAGCGGCTGCTCGAAGCTCGGCAGCCGGTCCTCGAGCTCTGCGATCAGAGTCTGCGCTCGCCCCTTCGTCTCGACGATCGCGAGCTTGCAGAACTCGATGCCGGTGCACGCCATCGTGCCGCGGCGGAACGTGCTTGGTGTGCGCACCTCCAGGCCGAGCGCCCCGAGACCGTCGACCAGACCGTCGACTTTGTCACTGGTGACGTCGAGGACCACGAGCTTCTGCTCCACCGTGAGTCGGACCCGGTCGCTGCCGGCCGCATCCGCGAGGTCCGCGATCGCGCCGAGCGTGCTGCCGGACACTCGACCGACGGTTGGGGCGACCCCGACGTAGAACCGGCCGTCGACCTGCGGGTGCACGCCGACGTGGTCGCGTCGACCGTGCGGAGGCGGTGGCGGAGCCGGCCCGTCCGTGAGTTTCCGTTGCAGGTACTCGTCCTCGAGGATGCGCCGGAATGTCTCCGCGCCCCAGTCCGCCACGAGGAACTTCAGCCGCGCGCGGGTCCGCAGCCGGCGGTAGCCGTAGTCACGGAAGATGCCCACGACGCCGGCCCACACCTCGGGGATGTCGTCGCGCCTGACGAACGCGCCGAGCCTTACCGCGAGTTTGGGATTGGTCGAGAGGCCGCCACCGACCCACAGGTCGAAGCCGGGGCCTAGCTCGGGATGGACAACGCCCACGAAGCTGATGTCGTTGACCTCGTGCGCGACGTCCTGGTGCGGTGAGCCGCTGATCGCGCTCTTGAACTTGCGCGGCAGGTTGGAGAACTCGGGGCTGCCGATGAACCGGCGGTGGATCTCCTCCACCGCGGGCGTGCCGTCGATGATTTCGTCGGCGGCGATGCCGGCGACCGGTGAGCCCAGGATCACGCGCGGGGTGTCCCCGCATGCCTCGGCGCTGGTCAGCCCCACGTCCTCGAGCCGGCGCCAGATCTCGGGGACGTCCTCGATCCGGATCCAGTGCAGCTGGATGTTCTGCCGGTCGGTGATGTCGGCAGTGTCTCGGCCGAACGTGGTCGAGATGTCGGCGATCGTGCGCAGCTGCGCGAGTGAGAGCTGCCCACCGTCGGAGCGGATGCGGAGCATGAAATACTCGTCGTCGAGCTCGTGTGGCTCGAGGGTTGCGGTCTTGCCGCCGTCGATGCCGGGACGCCGCTGGGTGTACAGGCCCCACCAGCGCAGCCGGCCGCGCAGGTCTGCGGGGTCGATGGAGGAGAAGCCACGGTGCGCGTAGATGGTCTCGACGCGGCGGCGCACGTTCAGCCCGTCGTCGTCTTTCTTGAACCGCTCGTTGGCGTTGAGCGGCTCGAGGTGGCCGAAGGCCCACTGGCCTTGGCCCTTCGGCGGCTTTGGTGCGTATGACGGCGGCGCCATGGGGGCGCGTCCTCCTGGGGGTGAGGACGCTCGTTCACAACCTGGCGAGGGCAGCCTCGTTGCTGCGGACCGGGCGCGACCGAGCGCCCAGCAGACGGGCGAGGGTCAGCTGACCGGCATACACAGCGCGCAAGCGACGCGCATGAGGTCGACGTGGAGTCGACCTACGAGCGGCGTGCGAGGCGCGGACATGGCGTGAGTCTGGCGGATACCGCGCCTGCCTGTCACACCGCGTCCATATGGTGGACGCGCCGTGTCACGATCCGGACTGCTTCTGGAAAGCGTGGCAGCGGCGGGCGGCTGGCGCGGCACGTGGAGCAGGATGCAGGGCGTCGAACTGCCAGAGAAAGGTGAGCGGACGTGGGACAGCGCACGAGCTACCAGCCCGGGACCTTCAGCTACGTCGAGCTGGCGACACCAGACCCCGAGGCTGCGAAGGTTTTCTACGGCGAGCTCTTCGGCTGGGAGGCCGATGACCAGCCGATTCCTGAGGAAGTGGGCGGAGGCGTCTACACGACGATGCGGCGGGCGGGCGATGCGGTCGCTGGGCTGTCCGCCCAGCAGCCGGACCAGCGCGCGGCCGGCGTACCGCCGAACTGGTTGTCGTACGTGACCGTGACCGATGCTGACGCGTCCGCGGACCGCGCACGGGATCTGGGAGGGCAGGTGCTTGCGGGACCGTTCGATGTGATGGCCGTTGGCCGGATGGCGGTGATCGCCGATCCAGCCGGCGCCGTGTTCGCGCTCTGGCAAGCAGGCGACTCGATCGGCGCCACCCGGGTGAACGATCCGGGGTGCCTCACATCGAACGAGCTCTCGACGAACGACGTGCCCGGTGCGATCGCGTTCTACTCAGGTCTGTTCGGCTGGCAGGTCGCGGAAGTCGACACCGGTGGCGCGCCGCGCTACTGGCTGATCAACCATGGCGGGGCCGCGGAGGGTCGCAACGGCGGCATGCGAGAGCTCGCGCCCGAGCAGGCAGGCGCATCCCCGAACTGGATGCCGTACTTCACGGTGACCTCGGCCGATGGCACCATCGCGGGGGCGACGGAGCTTGGCGGCGGGCTCGTCGCTGGGCCGACGGACATCCCCGCCGGTCGGTTCGCTGTCCTGCAGGATCCGCAGGGCGCGATCTTCGCGGTCTTCCAGGGTGCCGTGGACGACTGAACCTAGCCCGGGAGCGCTCGGTCGACGATCGCGCTGACGTCCACGCCGCGAGGCAACGTCCCCACCGTGTGCCCGCCGTCACCGGCCACCCGGGTCGCGCAGAAGGCGTCCGCCACCGCGGGCGGCGCATACCGCAGGAGGAGCGAGCCCTGCAGCAGCACCGCCATCCGCTCGACCAGCCGGCGGGCGCGGAACTCGACGTCTTCGAGGTCGGCGAGGGACTGCAAGAGATCTTCGACCGCGGCGTCGTAACGGGGGTCCTCGCCGCGCGCCATGCCGAGCTCGGCAAGCAAAGCGTCGAGCGAGTCCGGTTCCCGGCCGACCGCGCGCAGCACGTCGAGTGCGACCACGTTGCCGGATCCTTCCCACACCGAGTTCACCGGTGCCTCGCGATAGTGCCGAGGCATCCCCGACTCCTCGACGTAGCCGTTTCCGCCAAGGCACTCCAACGCCTCCGCAGCGACGACGATGGCGCGCTTGCACACCCAGTACTTGGCGACCGCGACGCCGATCCGGGCGAACGCGTCCTCCTTCCGGTCGATGGCGGCGGCCAGCCGCAGCGAGAGCGCCGTCGCCGCCTCGGACTCGACGGCGAGGTCCGCCAGCACATTGCGCATCAACGCTTGGTCGACGAGCCGGGCACCGAACGCGAAGCGGTGCCGGGTGTGGTGCACCGCCTCGACCAGCACCCGCCGCATCAGCGACGCGGAGCCCAGCGAGCAGTCCAAGCGCGTGGCGCTGACCATCTCGACGATGGTCCGAACGCCGCGGCCTTCCTCGCCAACCCGGCGTGCGAACGTGCTGTCGAGCTCGATCTCCGCCGAGGCGTTAGAGCGGTTGCCGAGCTTGTCCTTGAGTCGCTGGATCCTGAACACGTTGCGTTCGCCGTCCGGCAGCACGCGGGGGAGAAGGAAACACGTCAGCCCACCCGGCGCCTGCGCCAGTACCAGGACCACGTCGCTCATCGGCGCCGAGCAGAACCACTTGTGGCCGGTCAGCGCGTACCAGCCCGGCTCGGCGGCGATGGCCTCTGCGCGCGTGGTGTTTGACCGCACGTCCGAGCCACCCTGCTTCTCGGTCATGCCCATGCCCGCGGTGACGCCGCCCTTCAGGTCGGCTCGCTTGAGGGTGGGTTCGTATGTGGTCGATGTGAGCAGCGGCTCCCAGACCGCGGCGACATCCGGGTCGACCCGCAGCGCGGGGACCGCCGCGTGCGTCATCACCACCGGGCACAGGTGACCGCTCTCGACCTGACCCCAGACCAACAGGCCGGCGGCGCGGGTGAGCTGCGGGAGGCCTGCTGGGTCGGCAGCCCACGGCGTGCCCGCCAGCCCGTGGCTCACCGCGGTGTTCATCAGGCGGTGCCAGGCCGGGTGGAACTCGACCTCGTCGACGCGTCGCCCGTAGCGGTCGTGCGTGCGCAGGACCGGTTTGTGCTCGTTGGCCAACCGTCCCCAGTCGAGCGTCTCGGCCGATCCAGCCAGCTGACCGAGCGAGTGCAGGCGGGATTCGTCGACCACGCCCTCGCCGTGCTGCCTCACCGCGTCGGTCAGTGCCGCGTCAGTTGCGTAGAAGTCCATGCCGTCAAGTGGCGGCGGTTGGTTCGTCACGTCGTGCGTTGCCGGCATGGCCAGATCCTGCCCGACAGGGTTGACGGTGACTGGCGGACCCAATAGACACGAACACATGTTCGAGAGTCCAGCACAGGTCGGCCCCGTGGGTGACCGTCTGGCCGCGATCCTGGATGCCTCGCTGGACGCCATGGCGGCCGAAGGTTCGGGGACGCAGGCGCTCGTCCGCGAGCTGGAGATGGGTCTGGTTCACCCGGCCGAGGTCGAACCGTTGATGCTCGGACTGTTGAACCAACCGCCCGGCCCGGATCTGCTGGACCTCGCCCTGATGCTCGCGGCGGTGCCGAACGTCCCTGCGGTCGTGCCGGTGCTGAAACTGCAGGTGCTCGACCGTTACCGCGGCTGGCTCGAGGCACAAACACACGCGGCGGTTGCAGATATCGCGGGTCCCTTACCCGCTGGGTCGATGGATGTCCGGGCCGAAGAGGTCCGCTGGGCGCTGAACTGTTCGTCGTCCTACGCGGACCGGCGGGTCGGGCAGGCGAGGGAGCTCGACGGACGGTGCCGTCCCACCCGCGACGCACTGGCGGCTGCGGTGATCGGCCCAGCGCACGCGACGCTGCTCGTCGACATGTTGGCCGGGCGCGATGACGCTGTCACCGCCAGAGTGCAGGAGTTCGTGCTCGCTCGGGCTGCGAAGGCGACCGACGGGATGTCGCTCACGGTGTTCCGGCGAGCGATCCGCCGAGCGCTCCTGCGCTTCGACGACCACGAGGAGAAGCTCAAGCTCACCGACGCGTCCGCACGGCGCCGGCTCATCAGGCAGGTCGACCCGGAGCATCCGGACGAAAGCGGGCTGTGGGCGGCGATGCCGCCGCAGCAGTTGCTCTACGTGTGGCAAGTGCTGTCGACGTTGGCGCATCGCATGCGCAGGGACGCGGTGAACCAAGCCCGCGAAGCGGCGCGGGTGATCGCACTCGCGGATCTGTCCGAGCGCGGCATCGACCCGGAGAGTCCCATTGGAGTGGCTGCGATCGCGACCGCTGAGGCCGCGGCGCAAGAGACCGTCGAGGGCGTCGACGCGTTCCGGGTCGACGCGCTGGTGGGCTGCATCGCACGGGCCGCTGCTGACCCGGACTTCGTGCCCGAACCGCGGATCCCGATCGAGGTCCAGGTAGTGGTTGGGCTCCCCGCACTCATGGGTCTGGCCGACGACACCGCCGAGCTGGTCGGATGGGGCGAGATCCCGGCCGCGTTCGCCCGCGAGCTCGCTGTCGATGGCAGCTGGCGGCGACTGGTCACCGACCCGGTCAGTGGATACCTCCTCGACTACGGACGCACCACATACCGGCCGCCAAAGGCGCTTCTCGACTATGTAGTCACGCGCGACCGAACGTGTCGAGGTCGAGGCTGTCACCGACCGGCTCGACGCTGCGAGCTCGACCACGTGATTCCGTTCGGGCCGCCGCCCGACCACCCGGACTTCGATCCCGACGTCGGTGGCCCGACGAGCGCAGCCAACCTGAGGGCCGACTGCAAGCACCTCCACCTGCTGAAGACCCATCACGGCTGGGGCTGCGAGGCGTTGCCCGACGGCGGCACCCGCTGGACGAGTCCACGCGGCCGGGTCTACTTGCAACGACCGCCCGTGGTGTTGCCTGACTGATCTGCTGCCAGCCATGGAAGGCTGGCAGGCCGTGGCCCCCGGGACCTTGGAACGCGCCCGTCGCAGCGGTGCCTGGGCACTGGCACGTGACACCTTCGCGGTGTCCTGGCGCTACCGGGTCACGGGCCTGGCAGCCGAGGCGGCGTTTTTCGCCCTCGTGTCCCTGCCGCCGCTTGTACTCGGGTTGATCGGCGCGGTCGGCTTCGTCGGTGACCGGCTCGGCCCGGACGTCGTTCAGCAGATCAAGGACGCGATCATCGAGGCCGCCGACGCGATCCTGACCCAGGACACCGTCGACGACTTCGTCGAGCCCCTGCTCGACGACGTGCTGACCCGCGGCCGCTTCGACGTCACGCTCCTGGGGGTGATCATCACGCTGTGGGCCGGCTCGCGCTGCCTCAACGTCTACGTCGACACGATCTCGATCATGCACGGGCTCGGCGGCAAGCGCGGGCCGGTACGCATTCGGGTGGTCTCGTTCTCCATGTACCTGGTCGCTCTGCTCGTCGGCGTTGTGGTCTTGCCCATGCTCGTGATCGGGCCCGGGCTGTTGAAGGAGGCATTTCCCGGCCTGGCCGGCGTGATCGACGTCCTGTACTGGCCCGTGGTGCTCGTCCTCGCGCTGACCTTCCTCACGACGCTCTACCACGTCAGCGTCCCAGCGGCGACGCGCTGGCCGAGAGCGGTGCCCGGCGCGCTCCTGGCGTTCGGCATCTGGGCCGGAGGCGCGCTCGTGCTGAGGTTGTATCTCTCGTCGCTGTTCTCCTCGGCCTCGGTCTACGGCGGGTTCGCCGCACCGGTGGCGGTTCTCTTCTGGGCCTACCTCACCGCGTTGGCCGTGCTGATCGGCGCTGCGTTGAACGCGGTGCTCGACGCTCGGTCGACGGCGGCGAATAACCAGGTGCCCGGAGCCCCGACACCCGCGTAACTTCGCCGTTCGTGAGCGATATCGGAACGATGCTGAGCCCGCTCGGCTGGGACGCCGAGTGGGCTGAGACGTATGCCGTGGCGCTCACGGGGCTGGCCGACACCGGCGTCGTCCCTGGGCGCGTCGGCAGGGTGGATCGATCCGCCTTCGACGTGCATACCGGCTTCGGCGTCCTTCGAGTGGGCGAGGCCGCCGAGCCGGTATGCACGGGTGACTGGGTGGCGGTCGACACGAGCGGCCAGGATCCGCGGGTCGCAGCCGTGCTGCCGCGGCGGACCGCGTTCAGCAGGGCGGAGTCCTCGGGTCGATCGGTCGCGCAGGTGCTCGCCGCCAACATCGACGTGGTGGTCGTGGTCGTCTCATTGGCGAGCGAGGTCGATCTCGGCCGGCTGGAACGACTCCTGGCCCTCGGCTGGAGCAGCGGCGCGACGCCGGTCGTCGTGCTGTCCCAATCCGACCTCGCAACCAGGCTTTCCTCGTCGTTGGAGGCGGTGTCGGCTGCCGCACCCGGCTGCGAGGTCCTCGTCACCAGCGCGGTGACCGGGCAAGGCATTGAAGCGGTAGCCGCTGTCGGGCGGCCGCATCGGTCGCTGGTCCTGCTCGGCGTCTCCGGCGCCGGTAAGTCGACGTTGGCTAACGCACTCATGGGTTCCGCGGTCCAGCCCGTCCGGGCCGTGCGCCGGGTGGACGGCAAGGGTCGGCACACGACGACGTCCCGCGAGCTCCTGGTGCTGCCCGGTGGCGGTGCGCTCATCGACACGCCCGGCCTGCGCGGCGTTGGGCTGTTCGACGCAGAGGACGGCATCGCGATGGCGTTTTCCGACGTCGACGACTTTGCCGTCGACTGCCGCTTCGGGGACTGCTCGCATACGTGTGAGCCGGGCTGCGCGGTGGTCGCCGCGGTCGACGCTGGGGAGCTCGAACCGCGACGCGTCGAGTCGTGGCACAAGCTGCAGCGCGAGGTCGCGTGGATGGCTCGGCGCACCGACGTGCGGGCGATGGCCGCCAACAAGCGGAAGTGGAAGGCGATCCACAAGTCCGTGCGTGACGCGGGGGTTGTTCGCCCCTGATCGTTGTCGATGTCGGTGTCACCCTTGGTGTCGATGACGGACCCTCGGCGGCTCTGTCATCCGTTCGGGCGACTATTCGTACGACATGGGGGATCACCCCGGACTCTCGCCCCGACCTACCGTGACGCACACCGT
>JBEVHX010000122.1:0-37892 GCA_040510995.1 Candidatus Nanopelagicales bacterium | reverse complement strand
ACGTTCGCGAGACCGGGGCCGTCCCAACCTCGCGAACGTCCACATTGGCGGGGGCAGCGAGGAATAGCGTGCGGGGATGACCAGGTACGGCCCGATGTTCGGACCAGACATCACATTTCTCGGCGTGGACCGGTGCGACCTGGACGACGAGTCGACGTATGCCGACGCCGACATTGTCATCGTGGGCGCCCCCTTCGACGGCGGCACTTCCTACCGCTCGGGGGCACGGTTCGGGCCGCAGGCGATCCGCAGTTGGGACTACCTGCCGCACGACGGCTCGCGCCCGTCGCTCGCGCTGCGGACCGACGGGCTGCAGGACCTCAAGGTTCTCGACGCCGGTGACGTCGAGCTGTTCAGCGGCGACGCCGAGCGCAGCGTGCACGACCTGGACGCCGCGGTCACCAAGGCCGCGGCCCACGGGGCGATCCCGCTGGTCCTCGGCGGCGATCACACCATCACGTGGCCGGACGCGACCGGGGTAGCGCGCAACATCGGCTGGGGGCGGGTGTCGCTGATCCACTTCGACGCCCACGCGGACACCGGCGACGTGACATTCGGCTCGCTGATCGGCCACGGTCAGCCGATGCGCCGGCTCATCGAGTCCGGCGCGGTCCGCGGCGACCGCTTTCTGCAGATCGGACTGCGCGGCTACTGGCCAGAGCCGGAGACCTTGCAGTGGATGGCCGAGCAGAGCATGCGGTCGTATGAGATGACCGAGATCGTGACCCGGGGCCTCGACGAGTGCCTGACCGAGGCGTTCGCGATCGCGACCGACGACTGCGACGGCGTCTTCCTGTCCGTCGACATCGACGTGTGCGATCCCGGACACGCTCCGGGTACCGGCACTCCCGAGCCCGGCGGGCTGTCTGCCCGGCAGCTACTGGACGCCGTGCGCCGCATCGCATACGAGCTGCCCGTCGCGGGCATGGACGTCGTCGAGGTGTCCCCGCCGTTCGACCAGTCGGAAATCACCGCCGCGCTGGCGAACCGGGTCTGTCTGGAGGCGCTCTCAGCGATCGCCCGTCGTCGTCGGGACGAGCAGGACGGCTCGACGTGGGATCCCCGGCAACCGCTGCTGGCGGACCGCGTTCCGGCGCCGGGAGCCTCGCAGGCGTAACGCGGCGGCGCCGAGGAGATCGCGACCCCGGGCGGGGAGTGACTCACGAAGTGTCGTCGGTGCAGATCGGCCGGCGAGGTTTCCTCACTGGAAGCCTGGCACTGACGGGTGGGTCGGGGCTGGCGCTGACCTCGTGCACCGGCTCGCGGATCGAGCCGGTCGCGTCACCGTCGGCCGAACCTGACCTGCGGACCTGGGAGGGGGTCCGGGCGCAGTTCCCCTTCGATCCCGACGTGGCGCATTTCGACGCCTTCGTCCTCGCTGGGCATCCGGCCGTCGTCAGGGACGCGATCGCTCGCTGGCGAACGGCGCTCGACAACGACGCCGTCGCGACTCTGCTCGACGAACAACAGCTGGACGAGGCCGTGTATGCGGCAGCGGCGACCTATCTCGGGGTCGCGACCACTGAGGACGTGCACCCCGCCGAACAGGTTGCGCTGACGTCGAGCACGACCGCCGGCCTGGGGCTGGTGTATGGCGGCCTGCAGCTCGCAGCGGGCGACCACGTGCTCACCACCGAGCACGACTTCTACTCCACCCACGAGGCGCTGCGCCTGGCCGCGGCCCGAGCGCTGGCTGATGTCGAGCGAGTGCGGCTGAACGAAGACCCCGCGACGGCGAGCATCGACGAGATCGTCAGCCGACTGCTCGCAAGGGTCCGGCCGACGACTCGTCTGCTGGCCATCACCTGGGTCCACTCGAGCACGGGTGTGAAGATGCCGGCGCGCGATCGCGGACGCCTTGTCGTCGGCTGGGTATGGCGACCAGGTCGTGCTCGCCGTCGACGCCGTCCACGGGTTCGGCGCGGAGGACTCGGGTCCGCTCGACCTTGGCTGCGACGTGTTCATCACCGGCACGCACAAGTGGTTGTTCGGTCCGCGCGGCACCGGCCTGGTCTGGGCGAGGCCGGGCGTGGCTCAGCGGATCGCTCCGACGATCCCGGCCTTCTACGCGCCGACCGTCGGCAACTGGCTGTTCGGCAATGACGACCCGAGTCCCTTCGGCTTGGCGCACACGCCCGGTGGGTACACGGCGTTCGAGCATCGCTGGGCGCTGTCCGACGCGTTCCGGATGCATCTGGACATCGGACGGGCGCGAGTGGCCGCACGGACTACTGAGTTGGCCACTCAGCTCAAGGACGGACTACAGGGCATTGACGGGGTCCGGCTCGCGACTCCACGCAGCCCCGACCTGTCATCGGGCATCGTCTGCTGCGACCTCGACGGGCTTCCGCTGGAGGCAGCGGTCCGCCGGCTGCGCGACGACTTCGGGATCGCGGGCTCATGCCCTACCGGCAGCAACTGGTGCGCTTCGGCACGAGCATCGTCGTCTCGCCGGCCGAGGTGGAGCGGGCGATCACGTCGGTCGCGCAGATCGCCTGAGCGCGCGATGTTGACGTTCGCACCCGATGTCGCGTCAACATCGGGCGCGAACGTCAACATCCGGGATCGGGGCTCGTCCGGCGCCTGATGAGCCCCCGCATGTTGAGTTGGCGTCAGCGGCGACCGCGGAGGAAGTCGCGGAGGTCGGCGACCAGCAGGTCGGGCACCTCCAGCGCGGGAAAGTGCCCCCCGCGCTCGTACTCCGACCAGTGCTCGATCCTGTGCTCCGGGTCCATCAGCTGGCGGACCAGCGGGTCGGCCCCGAACACGGCCCACCCTAAGGGCGCGTCGCCAGAGGGGATCCATTCGTGGCTGTGCGCGTTCTCGTCCAACGCGTGCGCGGCGCTCGGCCCGGTCCGGGTGAACCAATAGACGCTGACATTGGTCAGCAACCGGTCGGTGTCGACGCCGTGGGGTCGCTCTGGGACCGGTTCAGTCCAGTCGTGGAACGGCTCGGCGATCCAGGCGAGCTGGAACGCAGGGGAGTCGGCGAGCGCATACCCGACGGTCTGGGGATGCGTCGACTGCAGCTTGAGGTAGCCCATGCCCTCGGCAGCCTCGGCTTGCAAAACCAGCAACCGTGCGCGGTCGTCATCGGCCAAAGCGTCGAGATCCACCGGAACGAACTCACCGACGACCGCCGCCGTGCGGGGGAAACCTGCCTCCCCTCCTGCTCGACGACGACGAGGCAGTGGCCGTCGCTGTCGGGCTCGGCGTCTCGACCGGAGCGGGCGTGGACGGTGTCGACGAGGCGTCGCTCGGTGCTCTCGTGAAGCTCGAGCAGGTACTGCCGTCACGACTGCGGCATCGGGTCCGCTCGCTTCGGGCCTTCACGGTGAACGCCACCGACGGCGCGCCGTCCGTGAGCCCGACGCTGCTCACGGCACTCGCCGCCGCCTGCCGGGACCATGAGTCGCTGCGCATCGGCTACCGGGGGCACGACGACCTGGAATCTCGTCGAGTCGTCGAGCCGCATCGGCTGGTTCATGCGCGCGGTCGTTGGTACCTGCTGGCGTGGGACCGAACCGTGGACGAGTGGCGCACGCTGCGCGCCGACCGGATCAACGTCAGAACGCCCAATGGGCCGCGGTTCACCCCACGCGAACTCCCGGGGGACGGCGACGTCGCGTCCTACGTGGCGCGTGGGATCGCAACAGCGACCTGGGCTGTCCGCGCGCGAGCGACCGTGCACGCGCCGGCCGAGCTCATCGCCGGCCGCCTTCCCTCGACGATCGACGTGCAGCCGATCGACGACGAGAACTGTGTCATCGACGTCGGCTCCGACGACCCGATGATGCTCGCGGGATGGCTCGCCCTCCTGGGAGCGGACTTCACTGTCGAGGCGCCGGCCGAGCTCCTCGATGCGCTTCGAGAGCTGAGTGACCGCCTCCGGCGCGCGACCCGACCAAGCCACTAGGTCCGCGAATGTTCACGGGCGGAGCTGGGTCAAGCCCCGCCAACGTCAACACCCGGGGACGTGGGCGAGAGGTCAGTCCAAGGAAGCCGCGGCCTTCTCGATGACGGTGAGCGCCTCGTCGAGCAGGTGCTCGGGCATTACGAGCGGGGGCAGGAAGCGGAGCACGTTCCCGTAGGTGCCCGCGGTCAGCGCAAGGACGCCTTCGCGATGGCAGAACGCCGCCATTTCGGACGCAGCCGACGCGTGGGGGGTCAGCGTGCCGGGCTCGACCAGCTCGATGGCGATCATCGCCCCGCGGCCCCGCACGTCCCCGACCACCGGGTGCGCATCGGCGAGCGCGTGCAGCCGCGGGAGCATCACATCGCCGATGCGTCGTGCGGCCCCAGCGAGGTCAAGCTCCTCCATCGTGCGGATCGCGCCGAGCGCGGCCGCGCAGGCGACCGGGTTGCCGCCATACGTGCCGCCGAGGCCTCCGACGTGCGTGGCGTCCATGACCTCGGCGCGCCCGGTCACGCCAGCGAGGGGTAGCCCCCCGGCGATGCCCTTCGCGGTAGTGACCAGGTCGGGCACGACCCCCTCGTCCTCGCAGGCGAACCACTGACCGGTGCGGCAGAACCCGGTCTGGATCTCGTCCGCGACAAACACGATCTCGTTCTCGCGTGCGTATGCGGCCAGGCCCGGCAGGAACCCGCGCCCAGGGACGATGAAGCCGCCCTCGCCGGCGATCGGCTCGATGACGATCGCCGCCACGTTCTGTGCGCCGATCTCCTTGTCGATCTTCGTGATCGCGGCCGCCAACGCCTCAGACCCAGCGTTGTCGGGCCCGGTCGGCCAGCGGAAGGGGTAAGCCAACGGCATCCGGTAGACCTCGCCCGCGAACGGCCCGAAGGAGTGCTTGTACGGCATGTTCTTCGCCGTCATCGCCATCGTCAGGTTGGTCCGGCCGTGGTAGCCGTGCTCGAAGACGACGACCGCGTCCCGGCCGGTGTGTGCGCGCGCGATCTTCACCGCGTTCTCGACTGCCTCCGCGCCAGAGTTGAAGAGTGCGGACTTCTTCGCGTGGTCGCCCGGCGTGAGCCGGTTGAGCTGTTCACACACCTCGACGTAGCCGGTGTAGGGCGTCACCATGAAGCAGGTGTGTGTGAACGCGGCCACCTGCTCCTGCACAGCGCTCACCACGTGGTCAGCAGCATTGCCGACACTGACCACCGCGATGCCTGCGCCCATGTCGATGAGCGAGTTCCCGTCGACGTCGACGAGCACTCCGCCACCGGCCTTCTCGATGAACACGGGCAGCGTTGTCCCGAGGCCGCGCGCCACTGCGGCGTTGCGACGCTCGAACAGCTCGCGTGAGCGAGGTCCTGGGATCTCGGTCACCAGACGACGTTCTTGCGGAAGGGCGGGGCCACCGATGGGCTGGTTCTCATGCGCACTCATGCGGCCGAGGGTACGTGGCCTGCCTGAGCCCGCCGGGACAGCCGTAGCCTCGACGACATGAGCCCCGACGTCCGCCCCTTCTTCCTCGCCGGCCGGCCCGCTCTCGGATCCGACTTGCATGAGGTCCACAACCCGTTCGACGGCAGACTGGTCGCGACCGTCGCGGTCCCCAGCCCTGAGCAGGTCGAGGAGGCCGTTGCCGCGCTGGATGGCATACGGGCCGAGGCGGCGCGGCTGCCGCTGTCGGTCCGGGCCGACGTGCTCATGCACGTGTCAGGGCGGCTGCGGGAGCGCGGCGACGAAGTCGCCAAGCTGATCAGCGCCGAGAACGGCAAGCCGATGAAGTGGGCCCGGGCCGAGGCCGGCCGCGCTGTGTCCGTCTTCCGCTGGGCCGCCGAGCTGACCAGGCAGTGGAACGGCGAGGTGCAGCGGCTCGACACCGAGCCTGCGGCGAGGGGGCGGCTCGCCCTCGTTCGACGGGTCCCCCGTGGACCGGTGCTCGGGATCGCGCCGTTCAACTTCCCGCTCAACCTGGTGGCGCACAAGGTGGCACCCGCGATCGCGGTCGGCGCGCCGATCCTGCTGAAGCCTGCCCCCGCGACGCCGCTGTCCGCCCTGCTGCTCGGTGAGCTGCTCGCCGAGACCGAGCTGCCGGCGCCGATGTTCTCGGTGCTGCCCGTGCCCAACGACCGGATGCATGCCCTGGTCGCCGATCCCCGGCTACCGGTCGTCTCGTTCACCGGCTCGGCACCGGTCGGGTATGCGATCCGCGACGCGGTGCCGCGCAAACACGTGACGCTGGAGCTCGGCGGCAACGCGGCCGCGGTGGTGCTCGGCGACTACCACTCCGACGCCGACCTCGACTGGGCGGCGACCCGGATCGCGGCGTTCTCGAACTACCAGGCGGGGCAGTCGTGCATCTCGGTTCAGCGCGTCTTGTTGGACCGAGGTGTGTTCGACCGTGCACTCGAGCGCATCGTCGAGAAGGTCGAGGCGCAGGTCACCGGCGACCCCGTCGACGAGGCGACCGACGTCGGGCCGATGGTGTCGCAGGCCGCCGCCGAGCGCGTTGAGGCCTGGGTGGATGAAGCCGTGCAGGCTGGCGCCAAGGTCCTGACCGGTGGCACCCGTGACGGCGCGACCTATGCGCCCACTGTTCTGGTCGACGTGCCGGTCGACGCCAAGGTCGTCTGCGAGGAAGTGTTCGGCCCGGTGCTCGTCGTGCGGGCGGTCGACGGCGTCGATGACGCCATCGCGGCCGTGAACGACTCCCGCTTCGGGCTGCAGGCCGGGGTGTTCACCCACGACGTGCAAACCGCGTTCCGCATGCACCGTGAGCTCGAGGTGGGCGGCGTCATCATCGGCGACGCACCGAGCTACCGCGCCGAACAGATGCCGTACGGCGGGGTCAAGGAGTCCGGTGACGGACGTGAGGGACTCCGGTACGCGATGGCGGACTACACCTACGAGCGCGTCTTGGTGCTCACGGGGCTCGACCTCTGAGTCAACCGCTTCTGGAAGCGGACGCTGTCCTTGTCGCGCTCGTGCGGCGCATCAAGGGAGATCTCGAGAGAGCCGCTGGACCGATACAGCGCGTCGCGAGCTCGCGGTCGTCTGACGAGGCCTCGCGAACCGGTCCCGTCACGCCTTCGGCGGGCGGTACCGCTCGGGGAAGCCGAAGTCGGAGGACAGCGTCTTGAGGGTCCGTTCGAAAAGCGGCTCACCGTCTGGGATCGCCCACTGCAGGTGGCCGAACACCTCAAGTGCGACGACGCCGTACAGCTTGACCCACGCCTCCAGGAACACGATGACAGCGCCCTTGGGCATGCTCGGCGCGAGCGAGACCGTGAGCCACTCGTGGTACGGCGCGATCTCCGCCGACAGCGTGTCCCCGAGGTCCCCGTCTGTCGGTGCCGCGAACGGGTGCTCGTTCCAAAGCCGGATGAACAGCTGCGCGAACACCGTGCCGAACCGGGCACCGGCCTCCTCGCACTCGTTGACCGGGCCGTGGCCGAAGCTGACGGCCGGCGTGCCGAAAATCATCGCGAACTCGGCCGGGTGGGCGACCGACCACGACCGGAAGGCCCGGCTGACGGCGAGCAGCTGCGACGCGACCTCATCCTCGACCGAGTCGCGGGCCGCCTCCATCTCACCGATCAGCTCGTCGAACAGGTCAACGGTCATCGACAGAACCAGCTCGTCGAGACCGGGGAAGTACCGGTAGAGCGCGGGGGCGGTCATGCCGACGTCCCGCGCCACCGACCGCAGCTGGACCCCGGCGACGTTGCCCGCGGCAACCAGATGCTGCCGGGCGACCTGCTTGATCTCGGTCGCCGTCTGCGCCCGTAGGCGTTCGCGACGGGTGGGCGCCGCTTGCTCCACCGACTGCGCGGTCATCGACGGATCTCCTCAGGTGACATTTTTCCGTGAACCCTCTTGACAACCGTACACGGACTTCGCCAGGGTGAACAGCGTTCGCGAACATCGTTCACAGAAATAACTCCAGGTCACGATACCGCCCGCCGAGGCCGGCCCGGAACAAGGAGATCGGAATGTTCGAGTCGCTGGGACACCTGGTGTACCGCCGGCGTCGGGTCGTGCTCGGCCTGGCCGCGGCGTTCGTTGTCATCGCGCTGGTCTGGGGCACCGGGGTGTTCGGCCGGCTGTCAGGCGGTGGGTTCGAGGACCCCAACAGCGAGTCCAGCCGGGCCCTCGCGGTCGCCGAGGACCGGCTCGGCCGACAGGCGACCGACGTCGTGGTCGTCTACACCGACCTGGCTGGTTCCGGCGTCGACGACCCCGCCTTCCAGGCCGCGGTCCAAGGCACGCTCGACCGGCTGCCCGTGGACCAGGTTGCGTCGGTGACGTCGTACTGGTCGACCGGCGGTGCACCGCAGTTCGTGGCCGACGACGGCCAGTCGACGTATGCCGCGCTGCAGCTGGTCGGGGACACGGAGGAGGACCGCGAGGCCGCATACGAGGAGATCGCCGACGAGCTGGTCGCGCCTGGACAGGTCGAGACGCTGCGCGGCGGCCAGGTGCCCACCTTCGTCGGCGTCAACGAGCAGGTCACCGAGGACATCGCGGCCGCCGAGTCCATCTCGCTGCCGATCCTGTTCGTGCTGCTCGTCGTGGTCTTCGGGTCGCTGGCCGCGGCCAGCCTGCCGCTGGCGATCGGGGGGCTCGCGATCCTCGGCGCGTTCACCCTGCTCCGGATCGGGACGCTCTTCGGTGACGTCTCGGTCTTCGCGATCAACATCGTGACGATGCTGGGGCTGGGCCTCGCGATCGACTACGCGCTGTTCGTCGTGAGCAGGTTCCGCGAAGAGCTACGGACGCTCGGCGGTGCGTCACCCGACCGCGAGCACGTGAACGAGGCACTTGGGCGCACGATGGCAACTGCGGGGCGCACGGTCGCGTTCTCCGGTGTCACGGTCGCCGTGTCACTCGCCGCCCTGCTGTTCTTCCCCCAGAACTTCCTGCGCTCCATGGGCTTCGGCGGGATCGCCGCGGTCGTGGTGGCGATGGTCGCGGCGCTCACGGTGCTGCCGGCGTTGCTCGCGGTGATGGGTCCGCGGGTCGACTCACTAAGAATCCGACTGCCTTGGCGGCGCAAGCAACCCGCATACGGGGACAGCGGCATGGGCGACCCCAACGGCGAGCACGGCCTGTGGGCGCGCTGGGCGCGCGGGGTGATGCGTCGCCCGGTGCTGGTCGTCGTCGGCACCATCGCGCTGCTGGTCACGCTCGGTCTGCCGTTCCTGCGGGTCTCCTTCGGTGGGGTCGACGCACGTGCGCTGCCCGAGGGCACGGAGTCCAGGGTCGCCGCCGAGGCGGTGCAGAACGGCTTCCCCAGCGGCGCAGTCCCCATGGACGTCGTGGTCATCGGAGCGAGCGAGTCGGCGGTCACTGCGTACGCAGACGACATCGCCGCCTTGCCCGACGTGGTCGGGGCACAGGTGACCCGGACCGCGGGCGACACCTCCCAGATCGCGGTCGCGTTCCAGGGCGAGGCCCTGGACGAGTCCAACCGTCAGCTCGTCGAGGACGTCCGCGCGCTCCCGACGCCGGACGGCGCGGAGGTGCTGGTGGGTGGCGAGTCGGCCGAGCTCAACGACCGGCTCAGCTCGCTCGGCGACCGGCTGCCGTGGGCTGCGCTCTTCGTGGTGCTCGTGACGTTCGCGTTGTTGTTCCTCGCCTTCGGGTCGGTGGTGCTGCCGTTGAAGGCGCTGGTCATGAACGTGTTCTCGCTCTCGGCGATGCTCGGCGTGGTTGTGTGGGTCTTCCAGGACGGAAACTTGTCCGGGCTGCTCGACTTCACCACCACCGGGACGATCGAGGCGACCCAGCCGATCCTGATGCTGGCCATCGCGTTCGGTCTGTCGATGGACTACGAGGTGTTCCTGCTCTCCCGCATCCGCGAGGAGTGGGACGCCACGCACGACAACACCCGCGCCGTCGCGCGTGGCCTGCAGCGCACCGGGCGCATCATCACCAGTGCTGCTGTGCTTTTCGTCATCGTGATCGGCTCGTTCTCCACCAGCGGTGTCACGTTCATCAAGATGATCGGCGTGGGCATGATCGTCGCCGTGCTGGTCGATGCGACGATCGTCCGGGCACTGCTGGTGCCGGCCACGATGAAGCTGCTGGGCCGCTGGAACTGGTATGCGCCCGCGCCGCTGGCACGGTTCTGGGACCGCCACGGCATCCGCGAGGGCGCCGAGCTGCCGCCGGTACGCGAGGAGCAGCCTCAGGCCGTGGGGGTCTGACCCGGACTTCTCACGAATGGCGTCGTTGGCAGGGTCGGGACACGGTCCCCACCCTGCCAACATCCGCGTTCGCCACCTCTCACGTCTCGGCGTGCGAACGGCGGTGTTCTGCCGCCAGGCATACGACCATCACGACGAGCAGAGCGACCAGCTGCGACCAGGCGGACACCCAGATGCCGAGCGGCACTGTCGCGAGAACTGCAGCGGCGGCGAGCATCCGCAGCGCGACAGCGCCGGTCGACAACGCCAGCCGGAACGCAACCGTCCCGAGCAGGAACAGCGCGATGCCGGAGCCGAGGTACCAGGCGCCGGCGCCGCCGACCGGGTCGGCGATGTGGCCGATCGACTTCTTGGTCCCGGCGGCAAAGGTCACGATGCCGGCCAGCAACGCCGCGAAGGCGTACCCGAATGCGCGCAGCGCGGCCGGAGAGCGTTGGTCCTCGGGCAGTGCGGTCAGGGCGTGCTCCGCTGCCTCGTCATCGTGGTCGAAGTACGCCCACCACAGCGCCACGGTGAGCGCCAGCGCCAGGACAGCACCGGTCGAGAGGGCCAAGTCGACCGGCAAGCCAGCCGCGCCGATGCCCACCGCGACGACCGACTCGCCGAGCACGATGATGAGCAGGAGCCCGTGCCGTTCGACGAAGTGCACCGGTCTGATGCGGAAGCCGCCGACGGTGTGGCTGACGAACGGCCCGAAGACCTGGACCGCCACGGCTGCGCCCCACAGCCACCAGTCCGCTGCGCCCTGGACGAAGCCCGCCGTGAGCACCAGCAGCGCGGCGGCGATGTTGAACCGGCCCAGCCGCAGGATGGCCCATGCCTCGACCCCGCCGGCCTTCGTGTACATCGCCGTGTGCACGGCCGTGACGACGACGTATGCGACGCCAAAAGCAATGCCGTCGTCGCCGAAGGCGTCAGGCAGGGCGAGCGCCATGACCAGGAAGCCGGCCATGCCCACCAGGAGAAGGCCGCGCAGCGCAGGGTCGGTCGGCGGCACCGCGTTGGTCATCCAGGCGTAGCCGCCGTACATCCAGAACACGACGCCGAGCGTCAACGCCGCTTGCGCCACGCCGGCACCGGTCGGGTGCTCGGTCAGCACCTCGGTCAGCTGGGTGATCGTGAACACGAAGACGAGATCGAAGAACAGCTCCAGCGTGGTCACCCGGACTGCGCCGGCGCTGCTCGGCCGGTCGGGGGTCAGGCGCATGCCCTTGATCGTGGCAGCCGGCTCCACTTCGGTGCCCGGCCTGCACGCAGACATCAACACCTGCCGAAGCGGTGGAGCCGGCCCCGTCCGGCCCCGGCCTGCCTGAGGAGAGGGGGACAATGGCGGTGTGACATCACCGCGAGAGGTCGTGCTCTTGGGCTCGAGCGGGTCGATCGGCACCCAGGCCGAGGACATCGTGCGGCGCAACCCCGACCGGTTCCGGGTCGTCGGGCTGTCGGCGGGCGGCAGTCGGGTGGACGTCGTCGCCCGGCAGGCTGCCGAGCTGTCCGTCGACGTTGTCGCCATCGCCGACCTGGCGGCGGAGGCAGCGCTGCGGGCGGCCCTCACCGATCGCGGGGTGTCGCCAAAGGTCTTGGTCGGACCCGACGCCGGCACCGAGGTCGCCGGCTGGCCCTGCGACGTCGTGCTCAACGGGATCACTGGATCGATCGGGCTGGCGCCCACGCTCGCCGCGCTCGCGGCCGGTCGCACGCTGGCGCTGGCCAACAAGGAGTCACTGATCGTCGGCGGGCCGCTCGTGAAGGCGGCGGCCGCCCCCGGCCAGATCGTGCCGGTCGACTCCGAGCACTCGGCGCTGGCGCAGTGTCTGCGCGGGGGTGCCCCGTCAGAGGTGCAGCGGCTGGTGCTGACCGCGAGCGGTGGCCCGTTCCGTGGCTGGACCCGCGAACAGCTGGCCGACGTCACGGTCGAGCAAGCGCTGGCGCATCCGACCTGGTCGATGGGGCCGGTGGTCACGATCAACAGCGCAACGTTGATGAACAAGGCACTCGAGGTGATCGAGGCCCACCTGCTTTTCGACCTGCCCTACGACCGGATCGACGTCGTCGTTCATCCGCAGTCGGTCGTCCACTCCATGGTCGAGTTCGTCGACGGCTCCACGCTGGCGCAGGCGAGCCCGCCGGACATGCGGCTGCCGCTCGCGCTGGGTCTGGCCTGGCCCGACCGCGTCGCGGGTGCGGCCGCCGGGTGCGACTGGTCCACGGCGTCGAGCTGGGAGTTCCTGCCGATGGACGATGACGCGTTCCCGGCGGTCGGCTTGGCCAAGTCGGTGGGTCGGGCCGGCGGCGCGTATCCTGCTGTGTTCAACGCCGCCAACGAAGTCGCGGTCGGCGCCTTCCGCGAACGGCGGCTGCCCTTCCGCGACATCGTCGACGTCGTGGCCCGCGCCGTGGACGCATACGAGGGCAGCGACGAGCGGGTCGGGAACGTGACGGCCGTGGCGGACGTTCTGAATGCCGATGCCTGGGCGCGGTCGCGCGCGCGGTCGCTGATGACGGGAGTTTGAGTGCTGTTCGCGATCGGCATCGTGCTGTTCGCGATTGGGATCCTGATCTCGATCGCGCTGCACGAGGTCGGCCACATGGTCCCGGCGAAGAAGTTCGGGGTGAAGGTCACCCAGTACATGGTCGGCTTCGGCCCGACAGCGTGGTCGACCCGGCGTGGCGAGACCCAGTACGGCGTGAAGTGGATCCCGCTCGGCGGCTACATCCGGATGATCGGCATGTTCCCCCCCGGCAAGGACGGGACGCCGCGTTCTGGGCTCACCGGGATGCAGGCACTGATCGCAGACGCCCGGCACCAGAGCGCGGCGGAGGTAGGGCCCGGTGATGAGGACCGGGTGTTCTGGAAGCTGTCGGTGCCGAAGCGGGTCGTGATCATGCTCGGCGGCCCGACCATGAACCTGCTCATCGCGGCCGTCCTGTTCACGATCACGCTGACCGCCTTCGGCACGCCCGAGCCCACGACCTCCGTTGGCCGAGTCAGCCCATGCATCGTCGAGGTGACACCGGATCAGACGACCACTCCGGAGTGCACGGCTGCGGACGAGGCGACCCCCGCCGCCGCCGCGGGGCTGCAGGAAGGCGACACGATCGTCGCCTACGCCGGCCACGAGCCGGCGTCGTGGGAGGAGCTGCAGGGCTGGATCCGGTCGGCCCCGGGCCAGGCCGTGACGCTCACCGTGCTGCGTGACGGCGAGACGCTCGACGTGCCGGTGACGCTCGCACAGGTCGACCGGCCGCCGGTCGACGACCCCGACGGTGAGCAGACCCCGGTCGGATTCCTCGGGATGACACCGACGTTTGCGCTGGACCAGGCGGCCATCACCGAGGTCCCCGGCTTCATGTGGGACTTCGCGATCCGCTCCGGGCAAGCGATTGTGTCGATCCCCTCGCGCATGGCCGGTGTGTGGGACGCAGCCTTCAGCGGCGCGGAGCGCGACCCCGAAGGGCCCATTGGCGTGGTTGGCGTGAGCCGGATCGGCGGCGAGATCGCGGCCTACGACGAGGTCCCGCTGAAGTGGAAGGTCGCGGACTTTCTGAACCTGCTGGCGTCGCTCAACATGGCGCTGTTCCTGTTCAACCTCCTGCCGCTGCTCCCGCTCGACGGCGGGCACATTGCTGGCGCGCTGTACGAGGGCGGACGCCGGCAGGTGGCTCGGATCCGCGGCCGGCCCGACCCCGGTCCGGTCGACGTGGCTCGCATGCTGCCGGTGGCATACAGCGTTGCCGTCCTCCTCATCGGGATGTCGGCCCTGCTGCTGTATGCGGACGTCGTGAACCCGATCCGCATTGGCGGATAGTCGACAAGGCGTGCACCTGGGCGCTGTCAACGGCGACAGGTCGGGAGGCAGGGATACTGGACAGCATGTCCGTGTCTCTTGGTATGCCGGCCGCGCCGGTACCGACCCTGGCGCCGCGCCGAAAGTCCCGCCAGATTCAGGTCGGGTCGGTGGCCGTCGGCGGAGACGCTCCGGTGTCCGTGCAGTCGATGACGACCACCGTGACCGCCGATGTCGACGCGACTTTGCAGCAGATCGCCGAGCTGACCGCCACTGGCTGTGAAATCGTCCGGGTTGCCGTGCCCAGCCAGGACGACGTCGAGGCGCTGCCGGCGATCGCCCGGAAGTCGCAGATCCCGGTCATCGCCGACATCCACTTCCAGCCGCGCTACGTCTTCGCCGCCATCGACGCTGGCTGCGCGGCGGTGCGGGTGAACCCAGGCAACATCAAGGCTTTCGACGACAAGGTGAAGGAGATCGCAGCGGCCGCTTCGGCAGCCGGCACCCCGATCCGCATCGGCGTCAACGCGGGCTCGCTCGACAAGCGGCTGCTGGAGAAGTACGGCAAGGCGACCCCGGAGGCGTTGGTCGAGTCTGCTCTGTGGGAATGCTCGCTGTTCGAGGAGCACGGGTTTCGTGACATCAAGATCTCGGTGAAGCACCACGACCCGGTCGTGATGGTCCGTGCCTACCAGCTGCTGGCCGAGCAGTGCGACTACCCGTTGCACCTAGGGGTTACCGAGGCCGGCCCCGCGTTCCAGGGCACGGTCAAGTCGGCGGTCGCGTTCGGCGCCTTGCTGTCGCAGGGCATCGGCGACACCATTCGGGTCTCCTTGTCGGCGCCGCCGGTCGAGGAGGTCAAGGTCGGCATCGGCATCCTCGAGTCGCTGCACCTGCGCCAGCGCGGGCTCGAGATCGTGTCGTGCCCGTCCTGCGGACGGGCCCAAGTCGACGTGTACACCCTCGCCGACCAGGTCACTGCGGGCCTCGACGGCATCGACGTCCCGCTGCGGGTGGCGGTGATGGGCTGCGTCGTGAACGGCCCGGGTGAGGCGCGCGAGGCGGACCTCGGCGTCGCATCCGGCAACGGCAAGGGCCAGATCTTCGTCAAGGGTGAGGTGATCAAGACGGTCCCCGAGTCGCTGATCGTCGAAACGCTCATCGATGAGGCCATGCGGCTGGCCGAGCAGATGCAGTCCGACGGAGCGGAGTCCGGCGCGCCTGTCGTCACGACGGCCTGACATCCTGCGAGGACTCCGGCCGACGTCCAGATTCGCGCAGGGCGATCAGGTCAGCATCCGCGGGCGTGGGGGAGGATGGCACCCGATGACGCTCACCCCATCACTCCACGCGCTGCGCGTCCTCGGTCGAGCCGACCGCGACGCCGCGCTCGAGCTGCTGGCCCGCGACCCGGTCGCGCACGTGTTCGTTGCCTCCCGGATACTGCACGGCTCCAGCGCAGCACGCTGGAGCATCGGCGGCGAGCTGTGGGGGTGGGTCGAGGACGGCGAGCTCCGGTCGATGTGCTTTGCGGGGGCCAACTTGGTGCCGGTCGAAGCGACCCCGGCGGCGTTGGCTGCCTTCGTGGAGCGCGGTCGTCGGCAAGGAAGGCACTGTTCGTCGATCGTGGGACCTGCCGGTGACGTGCTCGCGCTCTGGGGCGGGCTGGCGATTTCCTGGAGCCCGGCCCGTGAGGTCCGGCGGTCGCAGCCGCTGATGGCGATTACCGGTGAGCCGGTGATCGAGGCCGACCCGCGGGTTCGACCGGTCCGACCGCAGGAGCTCGACGTCGTGCTGCCCGCGTCGATCGCCATGTTCACGGAGGAGGTCGGGGTATCGCCGCTCGTCGGCGACGGCGGCGGTCTGTACCGGAACCGGGTGGCCGAGCTGATCGACGGCGGCCGGTCGTTCGCCTGGATCGAGGACGGGACGGTCGTGTTCAAAGCCGAGCTGGGCGCGGTCTCCGACGTGGCCGTACAGGTTCAGGGGGTGTGGGTCGACCCGAACCGGCGGGGTCAGGGTCTGGCCGCGCCGTGCATGGCCGCGGTCGTGCAGTGGGCGCAGGACCAGTTCGCGTCCACCGTCTCCTTGTACGTCAACGACTACAACGTGGCAGCGCGGCGCGCATACCTGCGCACGGGGTTCCGCGACGTCGGCACGTTCGCCACGGTCCTGTTCTGAGCTCCCCGGTGCCGGCGCAGCGGTTGCGGGACGACCGCGACTTCCGGCGGTTCTGGACAGCCCGCACGCTGTCGGTTGGTGGCGCAGTGTTCACCTACGTCGCGCTGCCGGTCATCGTCTACGACCTCACCGGGTCCCCACTGGTCACGAGCCTGGTGGCCACGTTCGAAGCGCTGCCGTACCTCCTGTTCGGATTGGTCGCCGGCGCGCTGGCCGACCGGCTGGACCGCAAGCGGGTCATGGTCGTCGCCGATGTTGCGAACGCAGCGATCCTGGGGTCGATCCCGGTTGCGGCATGGCTGGACGCGCTCACCGTTTTGCATGTGCTGGTCGCCGCGTTCCTGAGCCAGGCAGTCTTCGTGTTCTTCGACACCGCCAACCTCGGCGCCCTCCCGGTTCTCGTCGGGCGCGACCGCATCGTCGCCGCCAACAGCGCGATCTGGGGAACCGCCTCTCTGCTCGACGTGGTGATGCCGGCCGCAGCGGGCGCCCTGCTGGCCGTGGTCACAGCGCCCACGGTCGTCAGCATCGACGCGTTGACCTTCCTGGCGTCGGCGCTGCTCATCCGCTCGATCAGCCGCGCGATGAGCGGGCGCGACGCGTCCGCCACCAACACCGGGTTGGCAGCGCTGCGCGGCGAGGTCGCTGACGGCCTGCGTTGGCTGGTTGCGCACGCGGGGGTGCGCACGATGACCATCATCGGCGCCTGCCAGTCCTTCGCCGGGGGTGCGTTCATGGGGCAATGGGTGGTCTGGGCGGACCAGCGGCTCGACGTTCAGCAAGGTGACGCCCGGCTCGGCGTGATCTTCGCCGGCTGGGGGGTCGGCGGGGTCCTCGCCAGCGTCGCGATGCCCCGACTGGTTCGCCGTTTTGGCACCGCCAAGGTCGTACTGCTCGCGCTCCCGCTCAGCGCTGCGCTCGGCGTCGCAACGGCGCTCGCCGGCACCTTGTGGGTTGCCACGGTGCTGCTGGGTGCATGGGGCTTCGCATACATGCTGGTCGTGGTGAACTCCGTCACCTTCCGCCAGCAGGTCACGCCCGAACAGCTGCTGAGCCGGGTCAATGCGACCGGTCGGATGCTGTCCTTTGGCGTGGGCTGGCCGCTTGGTGCGGTGGTCGGCGGCGCCGTCGCGGAGGCATACGGACCGAGCGCGGGAATCCTCACCGGAGCGCTGGTCATCGTCGTCGGGGTTGTGGTGGCCTGGACCTCGCCCATTCGCAGCGGCATGGAAGCGCAGGAGCGGCCCTCGTAACAAGGACGGATATCCTCACCGCACTTCGCGAACGCCCGAAAGAGGAGCCACGTTGATCCTGCGCATGTCGTCGCTGTTCCTGCGCACCCTGCGCGAGGACCCGGCCGACGCGGAGGTTCCGTCGCACCGGCTGCTGGTCCGCGCGTGCTATGTGCGTCGGGTGGCACCGGGCATCTTCAGCTGGCTGCCGCTGGGCTACCGGGTCTACCGCAATGTCGAGAACATCGTGCGCGAGGAGATGGACGCCGCCGGCTTCCAGGAGGTGCACTTCCCGGCGCTGCTGCCACGTGAGCCGTACGAGGCGACGAACCGCTGGACTGAGTACGGCGACACGTTGTTCCGACTGCGCGACCGCAAGGGCGCCGACTACCTGCTCGGGCCGACGCACGAGGAGCTGTTCACCTTGCAGGTCAAGGACCTGTACAGCTCCTACAAGGACTTGCCGCTTTCGATCTACCAGATCCAGACCAAGTACCGGGACGAGGCGCGGCCACGGGCCGGCATCCTGCGCGGTCGCGAGTTCGTGATGAAGGACAGCTACTCCTTCGACGTCGACGACGCCGGCCTCGAGGAGTCCTACCGGCAGCACCGCGCCGCATACATCAAGACGTTCGACCGGTTGGGCCTGCCCTACGTCATCGTCTCGGCGATGTCCGGCGCGATGGGTGGCAGCGCGTCGGAGGAGTTCCTCGCACCGGCCGAGTCCGGTGAGGACTCGTTCGTGCGCTGCACGACCTGCGAGTACGCGGCGAATGTCGAGGCGGTGACCACGCCGGTTCCCGAGCCGATCCCGTATGCGGACGCGCCGGCAGCGCACGCCGAGGACACCCCGGATACGCCCACGATCGACACGCTGGTCGAGCACCTCAACGCGCAGCCGGCGCTCGCGCGCGCGGACCGTCCGTGGGCCGCCGCCGACACGCTGAAGAACGTCCTGGTCGTGCTCGTGCATCCCGACGGCAACCGGGAGCCACTCGCCATCGGCGTGCCCGGCGATCGTGAGATCGACGTCAAGCGGCTCGAGGCTCAGGTCGGCCCGGCCGAGGTCGACGGGTTCAACGATGCCGACTTCGACGCGCACCCGTCCTTGATCAAGGGGTACATAGGCCCCGCCGGGCTCAAGCAGGCCGACATTCGCTACCTGCTCGACCCGCGGGTGGTGGAAGGCACTCGGTGGGTCACGGGTGCCGACGCGCCCGGCCGGCACGTCATCGACCTGGTGGCCGGTCGCGACTTCAACGGCGACGGAGTCATCGAGGCCGCTGAGGTTCGGGCCGGTGATCCGTGCCCGGTCGACGGCGGGGCCTTGGAGATTGCGCGTGGCATCGAGATCGGGCACATCTTCCAGCTCGGCCGCAAATACGCAGAGGCGCTCGGCTTGCAGGTGCAGGACGAGAAGGGCGATCTCGTGACGGTGACGATGGGTTCGTACGGCATCGGCGTGTCGCGCGCCGTCGCGGCGATCGCGGAGACGATGTACGACGACCATGGTCTGGTCTGGCCTCGGGAGGTCGCACCGGCCGACGTCCATCTCGTGGCCACCGGCAAGGACCCGGCCGTGCATGCGGCCGCCGACCGGCTGGCCGCCCAGCTTGACGAGGCGGGTGTCAGCGTGCTCTACGACGACCGGCAAGGCGTCTCGCCTGGAGTCAAGTTCAACGACTCGGAGCTGATCGGCGTGCCGACGATCGCGGTCGTGGGCCGTGGTCTCGCGGACGGCGACATCGAGCTCAAGGACCGGGCCACCGGAGAGCGCGAGCTGGTGCCGGTGGGCGAAGCGGCGGAGCGGATCACCGCGGTCGTCCGTGGCTAGGGCTTTCGGTGGCTGAGGGCGCACTCGACGCGGTCATCTTCGACTGGGGCGGCACGCTCACGCCCTGGCACACGGTCGACCTGAGGGAGCAATGGTTCGCGTATGCGCACGCGTACGACCCGGTGCACGCCGACGAGCTGGCGGGTCGTCTGCTCGAACAGGAGTCGGCGTCCTTGGCCGCCGGTCGCGAACATCAACGCTCCGCCACACTTGATGAGGTCTTCCGCAATACCGGCATCGAACCGGTAGGGGAACGACACGCGGCCGCCCTGGCCGCATACCTCGACTCCTGGACGCCGCACACCTGGATCGACGCGGATGCGCCAGAACTGCTGCGTGGGCTGCGCACCCGCGGGCTGAAGGTCGGAGTGCTGTCCAACACGTTGTGGCCGCGCGCACACCACCAGCACGTGTTCAAGCGCGACGGCGTGCTCGACCTGATCGACGGCGCCGTCTACTCCAGCGAGCTGCCGTGGACCAAGCCGCATCCGGACGCGTTCCGCGCCGCCATGGCCGCGGTCGGGGTCGGGGTCGAGGACGCGAGCCGCTGCGTCTTCGTCGGCGATCGGCCGTTCGACGACATCCATGGTGCGAAGGCGGTGGGGATGAAGGCGGTGCTCGTCCCGCACTCCGATATCCCGGTGGACCAGCAGGGTCACATCGAGGGCGAGCCCGACGCTATCGTGCAGTCGCTCGGGGACGTGCTCGACGTCGTCGACGCCTGGCGTTGAATCACCCGCGATCTCGATCCTTGGTTGCTCTCGATATCTCGCGGCTCAAGATCGCGAGGGGCTGGGGAGCGGCGCAGCGAGCTCGGGCGCGCCGGGGAACGCGACGGTCGTGGCGCTCCACAACGCTGCCCGCACGGCCGCATCGACCTGCCAGCGGGCCGCCGTGGTGCGGAGGTCTGCGTCCCCGTCGGCCGCGAGGACGACATCGGCGTACACCGCGCTCGCGGCGCTCTCGACCGTGGCCGCCAGGGCTCGCGCGGTCTCCGGCCCGTCCACCGCGACCGGCAGCAAGTAGCCGCCGGCCGGCCCGACCGGGTCCTCGCCGATGTCGGTCAGCAGCGCGGTGATGCGGTCGCGGCGGGCCCGGTGAACGTCGAACGCGGCCGTCGCGGCGTCGCGGTCACCTCCCGAGGTCCACGCGCCGACCACGCCGTAGGCGTAGACCGCGGCGTGCTCGCCGGCGAGCGCGGCCTGCAGCTGCTCGGTGCTCATCTGGGGCTCGTCACGCCGTCATGCCGACCGCAACAGCGCCGCGTGCGCTGACTCACAGGACGCGATTGCGGCGAGCGTCCGAGCCAGCTGCGCCGACACCGGGGCGAGCGCCGCGATGCCCGCGTCGGCCGCAGCCGTCTCGGCGAGCGCCAGCGCGGCGCGCGCCGCCGGCAGGTCCGGGGGTAGGCCGGCGGACGGTGCGGCCGGCGATGAGCCGACCGTGGCACCACCCCCGGCGGCCTGCTCCAGCACCGCTGCGTGTGCCCGGTGCCGATCGACGAACGGTTGCAAGGCGGGCGCGGCTTCGGCCGGCGCGGCCGCATACAACGAGATCAGGTTCCGCTCCCGCGCCAGCGCCGCCGCGATCACCGCGGGGTCGACATCCGGCTCCGGCGTGGCGGTCGGGGACGGCACGCCGTCGTTGCCGTTCGTGCACGCGGCGAGCAGACCGAGCGCCGGGGCACCCAGCAGACCGACGAGCAGCTTGCGACGGCTGACCTCGGACCGGGCTATGGACGGCACGCGGCCGACCTTCTCACGAGCCATCGCAGCAACCGGCGCACTACGCTGACGAAGAGGAGGCAGCCACAACCACAACAGCATGGTCGTCGGGGAGGTCCGCATGAGTGCACCCAGCACGGACCGTCTCTTCGAGATGTTCGTTTCGGTCGTCGAGAAGCACGGCCTGGAGCTCGACGAGGTCCACCTCAGCCCGGCAGGCAGGCGTCGCATGCTGCGCGTCGTCGTGGACAAAGACGGCGGTGTCACCCTCGATGACATCGCCATGGTCAGCCATTCCGTGTCCCGGGTCCTCGATGACACGGACGTGATGGGCGGCACCGCGTACACCCTCGAAGTGACGTCACCGGGCGTGGACCGTCCGCTGACCGAGCCGCGGCACTGGCGGCGCGCCGCCGGCCGACTGGTCAAGGTCCGGCTGGTCAACGGCCGCGAGATGACCGGTCGGGTGCTCGCCGCGAACCCCGACGCGATCGAGCTCGACGCCGGGGAGGGGGGCACCCGACTGCCATATGCGGCAGTTCGCGACGGCCGCGTCCAGGTCGAGTTCAGCCGCCCCGGCTCGCAGCCCGATGGCGAGGAGGGGGAGCCGTGGATATCGACATGAGCGCGCTCCGGGGGCTCGTCCGCGAGAAGGAGATCTCCTTCGACCTGGTCGTCGAGGCGATCGAACAGGCGCTCCTGGTCGCTTACCACCACACGCCCGGCGCGGTCGAGCGGTCCCGTGTCGTGCTCGACAAGGCCACCGGCCACGTGACCGTGTGGGCGGCGGAGACCGACGACGACGGAGCCATACTGCGGGAATACGACGACACGCCGGAAGGGTTTGGTCGGATAGCCGCGACCACCGCCAAGCAGGTCATCCTGCAGCGGCTGAGGGACGCCGAGGACGAGATCACCTTTGGTGAGTACCTCGGCAAGGAGGGCGACCTCGTTGCCGGCGTGATCCAGCAGGGCTCCAACCCGCGGGACGTGCTGGTGAACCTCGGCAAGGTCGAGGCGGTGCTGCCCACGCAGGAGCAGGTGCCGGGCGAGCGGTACGAGCACGGCGAACGGCTGCGCTGCTATGTGGTGTCGGTCCGCAAGGGGCTGCGCGGCCCGCAGATCACGCTGAGCCGCTCTCACCCGAACCTGGTTCGCAAGCTGTTTGCGCTCGAGGTCCCGGAGATCGCGGACGGCACCGTCGAGATCAAGGCCATCGCCCGGGAGGCCGGGCACCGCACCAAGATCGCGGTCCTGGCCACCCGGTCCGGGATCAACGCCAAAGGCGCGTGCATCGGGCCGATGGGAGCGCGGGCGCGGGCGATCATGGCCGAGCTGCACGGCGAGAAGATCGACATCGTCGACTACGCCGACGACCCCGCCGACTTCGTCGCGCACGCGCTGCAGCCGGCGTCGGTGAACTCGGTCGAGATCGTCGACCTGGCGGCCAAGGCCGCGCGGGTGATCGTGCCGGACTACCAGTTGTCGCTGGCCATCGGACGGGAAGGGCAAAACGCTCGGCTCGCCGCCCGTCTGACCGGCTGGCGCATCGACATCCGCGGCGACGGCGGGGGTGATCCCCGCTCGGACGACGCGACCAGCTCGACCGCGTCCCCGGTCGAAGGGCACGAGGCGCCGGCAGCCCCGGCCGAGGGGTAGACTCTTTGTGTCCGGTCGTCCCGGCCATGACGCACGCCCGAAGGAGCGCCCACAGCGCACCTGCGTGGGGTGCAGAATCCGGGTGGACAAGTCCGACCTGCTGCGGGTCGTTGTGGTTGACGGGGCGTTGGTCCCTGATCACCGCGGCCGGCTGCCCGGTCGGGGTGCGTACGTGCATCCCGTGCCGGACTGCCTCGAGCATGCCGAGCGGCGGCGAGCGTTCCCACGGGCCTTGCGGTATCCGGGGCCGCTTGACGCAACCGCGCTTCGGTCCTGGTTCGAGACGTATGCGGCCCGGACCTGAACACGAACGCACGACGGCGCTGCGCCGCCCGCAGCACACGCCAGCCACCGTCCAGCACATGGGAGCGGGGTCAGACACCGATGAGCGCTCGATGAGCACCCAGCGATGAGCACGCCCACGCACTGACGGTCCGCGGCATCCGGCCCGGACCGAGAAGAGGAGAGCCAGTCACACATGGCCAAGGTTCGGGTCTACGAGCTCGCGAAGGAGCTCGGTCTAGAGAGCAAGGTCGTCCTGACCAAGCTCCAGGAGATGGGTGAGTTCGTCCGGTCGGCTTCGTCGACAGTCGAGCCACCAGTCGTCCGCAAGCTCAAGGAAGCGCTCCCGGCTGCCCCGCCGGCGGAGGAAGCCGCGTCGCCGGCGAAGCCAGCGAAGAAGGCCGTTCCCAGCGCGGCTCCGGTCGGGGCGCAGCCTCCCGTTGAAGCCGTCGTCACCCCGCTGCCGGCCGCGCCCGCGGCACCGGCCCAGCCGACGCCCTCGGTGGTGCCGGCCGAGCCTGCGGCGCGGACAACGGCCACACCGATGACCGGCGCGCCCACTCCGCCGAACGGCGGCGCACCGGCGGCCCCGCGTCCGACGGCGCCGCGCCCGAGTGCACCGCGTCCGCAGGGACCGCGGCCGGGCAATAACCCGTTCACCTCCGGCGCCGCTACCGGCATGGGGCGCGCTCCCGCGCCGCGACCCGGCGCGGTCCCCGGTGTGCCGGGCGCGCCGCGCCCGGTGGGCGGCGTCCCCGGCGCTCCGCGCCCAGGCGGTCCGCGGCCAAACCCGGGCATGATGCCGCCGCGTCCAGGTGGACCGCGGCCAAACCCGGGCATGATGCCGGGCCGACCTGGTGTCAGCCGCGCTGCTGGCCCGGGTGCGCCCGGCGCAGGTCGGGCAGGTGCGCCCGGTCGTCCCGGCGTCGGAGCCGGTGCCGGTCGTCCCGGTGCCGGTCGCCCCGGCGGTGGGTTCGGCGCGCCCAGTGGCGGTCGTCCCGGCGCGCCGGGCGGCGCGGGCGGCTTCGGCGGCGGCGGCGGAGGCCGTCCGGGCGGCGGTCGTCCCGGCTTCGGTGGTCGCGGCAGCGGCACCGCGGGCGCGTTCGGCCGACCGGGCGGACGCCCGACCCGCGGTCGTAAGTCCAAGAAGCAGCGTCGTCAAGAGTTCGACAACATGCAGGCCCCGTCGATCGGCGGCGTCCTCGCGCCTCGCGGGAACGGAGAGATCGTCCGGCTCTCGCGCGGAGCGTCGCTCACCGACCTCGCGGACAAGATTGGTGCCAACCCGGCATCGCTCGTCCAGATCCTTTTCAACCTGGGCGAGATGGTGACCGCCACCCAGTCTGTGAACGACGAGACGCTGCAGGTTCTGGGTGCGGAGCTGAACTTCGAGATCCAGGTCGTGTCCCCCGAGGACGAAGACCGCGAGCTGCTCGACTCGTTCAGCCTGGAGTTCGGCGGCGATGAGGGCGACGAGGCCGATCTCGTCGCTCGGCCGCCGGTCGTTACGGTCATGGGCCACGTCGACCATGGAAAGACCAAGCTGCTCGACGCCATCCGCAACACCGATGTGGTTCGCGGCGAGGCCGGGGGCATCACGCAGCACATCGGCGCGTACCAGGTCACAGCCAAGAGCGCCGAAGGTGACGAGCGCAAAGTCACCTTCATCGACACGCCCGGTCACGAGGCGTTCACCGCCATGCGTGCTCGCGGTGCGCAGGTCACCGACATCGCGATCCTGGTGGTAGCGGCGGACGACGGCGTGAAGCCGCAGACCATCGAGGCGCTCAACCACGCCCAGGCTGCCGATGTGCCGATCGTGGTCGCGGTCAACAAGATCGACAAGGAGGGGGCCGACCCGGCCAAGGTGCGCGGTCAGCTCACCGAGTATGGACTGGTGGCCGAGGAGTACGGCGGCGACACGATGTTCGTCGATGTCTCGGCCAAGGCGGGGCAGAACATCGATGCCCTGCTCGAGGCCGTCCTCCTCACTGCTGACGCCGCGCTGGACCTGCGGGCAAACCCGAACCAGGACGCCCAAGGTGTCGCGATCGAGGCGCACCTCGACCGTGGCCGCGGCCCGGTCGCGACCGTCCTCGTGCAGCGTGGCACGCTGCGTCCCGGAGACTCGATCGTCGCCGGCGATGCGTTCGGCCGTGTTCGAGCGTTGCTCGACGACAGCGGCGAGCCGATCGACGAGGCGGGTCCGGCGCGTCCGGTGCTCGTCCTCGGCCTGACCTCGGTCCCGGGTGCCGGGGACAACGTCCTCGTCGTCCCCGAGGACCGGGTGGCTCGACAGATCGCCGAGCGTCGGGCTGCGCGCGAGCGCAACGCCCAGCTCGCGAAGCAGCGCGGTCGGCGCAGCCTCGAGGATTTCTTCAAGCAGCTGGAGAAGGGCGAGGTCCAGGAGCTCAAGCTCATCCTCAAGGGCGACGTGTCCGGTTCGGTCGAGGCCCTCGAGGACGCGCTGCTCAACATCGAGGTCTCCGACGAGGTCTCGCTGCGGATCATCGGCCGTGGCGTCGGCGCGATCACCAAGAACGACGTGATGCTCGCTGCCGCCTCGGACGCGATCATCCTGGGCTTCAACGTTCGTCCCGAAGGCAAGGTCGGCGAGCTGGCGGTCGACGAGGGCATCGACGTCCGCTTCTACTCGGTCATCTACCAGGCGATCGACGACGTCGAGTCCGCGCTCAAGGGCATGCTCAAGCCCGAGTACGAGGAGGTCCAGCTCGGCACCGCCGAGATCCGCGAGGTCTTCCGGTCCTCGAAGTTCGGCAACATCGCCGGGTCGCTGGTGCGCTCCGGTGAGATCCGCCGCAACTCCAAAGCCCGGCTTGTCCGCGACGGCGTCGTCGTGGCCGAGAACCTCACGATCGACTCGCTCAAGCGGTTCAAGGACGACGCGACCGAGGTCCGGGAGGGCTTCGAGTGCGGCATCGGCCTCGGCTCGTACAACGACATCAAGGTGGATGACGTGATCGAGACCTACGAGCTTCGCGAGAAGCCGCGCGTTTGATTACCGGTCGCCGATCGAGGATTCGCTCCGAGTTCTGCACCCAGGTCTAGCGACCCTCCCTGCGAACTCCGCGGGAGCAGCCCTCGGTCGGCGCCCTAGCTTCTGGAGCCACTCATGTTTTCGGGCACTCTGAGTCTCGATGTCCTGCTCGGCGATGTGCAGTCGCTGAAGGAGAAGCGCTCGGTGGTGCGGCCGGTGATTGTTGATCTGCGGCGGAAGTACGAAGTGAGTGCTGCTGAGGCCGGGCACATGGACCTGCATCGAAGAAGCTTGATCGGCGTTGCTGTGGTAGCGGCGGACCGATCGCACTGCGTCGACGTACTGGACGCGTGCGAGCGGTTGGTCGCTGGTCGGCCCGAGCTGGAGCTGTTGTCCGCGCGGCGCCGGTATCACTCAGAGGAGGACGAATGAGCTCGGCGGATAGGGCGCGGAAGCTGGCGGACCGGATCCGCGTGATCGTGGCGGAGATGCTCGAGTCGCGGGTCAAGGATCCGCGCCTGGGCTTCGTGACCATCACCGACGTGCGACTGACCGGTGACCTGCACGACGCGACCATCTTCTACACCGTGTACGGCAGCGACGAGGAACGTGTCGCGTCCGCCGCGGCTCTCGAGTCCGCGAAGGGAGTGCTGCGCAGCGAGGTCGGTCGGCAGACGGGCGTGCGCTTCACCCCGACGCTGGAGTTCATCGCCGATTCGGTGCCCGAGGACGCGGAGCACATCGAGGCTCTGCTGGTCGAGGCGCGCCGGGCCGACGAACGGGTCACCGCGGTTGCCGCCGGTGCCACATATGCGGGCGACGCAGACCCCTATAAGGCGCCCCGGTCCGACGAGGACGAGAGCGACCAGATCGACGCCCGATGAGCCGGCGCAGCGCCAGCCCGCCCGACGACGGCGGCGTGGTCGTCGTCGACAAGGCGGCCGGAATGACTTCGCATGACGTCGTCGCGCGGATGCGGCGCATCGCCGGCACTCGACGGGTCGGGCACGCCGGCACCCTCGACCCGATGGCCACCGGCGTGCTGGTCCTCGGGATCGAGCGGGCCACCCGGCTGCTCGGCCACCTCGCGCTGCACGACAAGTCGTATGCGGCGACCGTCCGGCTGGGTGTCTCGACGGTCACGGACGACGCCGAGGGTGAAGTCGTCGCGACTGTCGACGCATCCACTGTCAGCGACGAGTCGATTGTTGTCGCCGTTGCGGCCCTGACCGGCGAGATTCTGCAGGTTCCTTCGAGCGTGAGCGCCATCAAGGTCGGGGGCGTTCGGTCGTATGCGCGAGTGCGCGGCGGCGAGGCGGTCGACCTGCCGGCTCGGCCAGTCACCGTCTCCCAGTTCACGGTGACTGCGGTGTCTCGGCCGCCGGGTGCTGTCGACGTCGATGTCGACGTGACCTGCTCGTCGGGCACCTATGTGCGTGCTCTCGCACGCGACCTCGGTGCTGCCCTCGGCGTGGGCGGTCACCTGACGATGCTGCGTCGCACGCGGGTCGGCGCCTTTGGCCTCGATCGAGCGTGGTCCTTAGAGTCGCTCGACGGGCACCTGGTCGTGGTCCCGCTTGGCCAGGCCGTTGCCGACGCGTTCCGACGCGTTGACGTCGACGAGGAGGCCGCGCGTTCGGTGCGCCACGGGGGCGCCGTCGTCGTCGACCAACCCGGGTCCGGTCCGGTCGGTGTGTTCGACCCGGCAGGTCGTGTTCTCGCGCTCATGGAGCCGCGCGGATCCGAACTCCGCCCGCTCGTCGTCTTCGCCCCAGCCTAGGCGAGCGCCCAACGGGGGCTGGGGCCGTTGGGGTCAGAGCCAACCGTTTCGCTCCGCAATGCGGGCCGCCTCGAGCCGGTTACGACTCCCAGTCTTGCCGATTGCGCTGGACAGATAGTTGCGCACCGTTCCTTCACCTAACACGAGACTGGCGGCAATCTCGGCCACGGTGGACCCGCGGTGCGCCTCCTTGAGCACCTCCGCCTCACGCGTGGTGAGCGGACTGTCTCCAGCCGCCAACGACTCAGCCGCCAGCTCCGGGTCGACGACCCGCAGCCCTGCATGGACCCGTCGGACAGCGTCGGCGAGCTGGTGCGCTGGCGCGTCCTTGACCATGAAACCGCTTGCGCCAGACTCCATGGCCCGACGCAGGTATCCGGGACGCCCGAACGTGGTCACGACGAGTACCCGGCAGGTGGGCAGCTCGCGTCGCAGCACCGCGGCCGCGGCCAGCCCGTCCAGCCCGGGCATCTCCACATCGATGATCGCGACGTCGGGAGTGGACGTTCGGGCCGCAGGCAATACCTCGTCGCCCCGGCCGACTTCTGCGACGACGTCGATGTCGGGCTCCAGCGACAACAGGGCCGAGATGGCACCGCGCAACAGGGCCTGGTCGTCGGCGACGAGCACGCGGATCGGCTCCGTCACGCCGGCACCTGCGCTCGGACACGCCAGCCCCGGACGTCTTCGGGTCCGACCAGGAGGCTGCCGCCGACCGCCTCGACCCGCTCACGCAGGCCGGCCAGCCCCGACCCCGGCGTCGGCTCCGCGCGGTCGGGAGTCAGGGGCGTACGCCCCCGGCCGTCGTCGACGATGTCGATGGTCGATGGGGTGACCGAGATGCGCACCCGCTGTGCTCCACTGTGACGCACGACATTCGTGACGGCTTCGCGGACAACCCACCCGAAGAGCTCGCGATTCGCCCCGTCGACATGGTCGACCGTTCCGGGAAGATCGGCTGCGATGCCGGCTGACTCGAGCACCGATCGTGCGCTCGCCAACTCACCGGCCAACGTGACGTCGCGGTACCCGTGGACCGCCGCGCGAACATCCTTCAGGGCCTGCCGAGCCAATCCTTCGACGTCGGCGATCTCCCGTGCGGCCTTCTTGTCGTCGCGTCCCACCAAGCGTCCGGCCAGCTCCGCCTTCACACTGAGCGCGGTGAGGCTATGGCCGACGATGTCGTGCAGGTCGCGCGCAAAGCGCAGCCGTTCCTCCGACACGGCCAGCCTCGCCAGCTCTTCCCTTGCCTCGGCGAGCTCGCGGTCGCGACGAATGACGCTGAGGACCCCCCAGGCGGCCAGGCACGCCAACGCGGTGCTGAGGACGATGTCGAATGGATTGCCATCCCAGCCGGGGACAAGCAGCTCGAGCGACGGGGCCAGCACCAGCAGCGAGATGATCCCGAGCAAGGCTGCCCGCGGTACCCAGCAGATCATGAGGACTACGCCCACGAACACGAACGTCGTGAGCCCCTGGTCCCCCGTCATGGGGAGGATCGCGCAGGCCAGCGCGAGCATGGCGACCGGCAACCCCCACCGCAGCGGGTCGCGCACCGAGCGGTTCAACACCCGAGGAGGGCCGATCGCGTACAACAGGCAGAAGAGGATGAGCCCGGCGGCTCCGACGACTCGCTTCGTCACCGAGTCGGCGCTCGCGGCGTGCTGAAAGGCGCCGATGAGGAAGACGAGCCAGGGCGACGCCCAGATCGTCCATCGCCGCAGCACCGCAATGGGCTCTGCTCCGGCTCCGTTGCTCGACGAAAGCCGCGGCGCTATGACCCAGACGCGGCTCGTCGCCACAGGAACGACGCTACCCCGGCGAGGAGTGACGCGGCGTCGAGCGCTCAGACACGGGACGTGTCGCGCTGGTAAGCGCGCATGGCCAGGAGCGCGAGGACCACAGTCCAGACGGCAACCACGATCCAGCCCTTCACAGGCCACGCGTCGGAGGTGATCGCGGACTGCCCTGCTTGGACCAACCAGTACGACGGGATCAGCTGGACCAACTCGTGGACGACACCGCTGCCCCCGCCGAGCGGCCCCCAGGCACCTCCGAGCAGGGCAAACAACGACGTGATCCCGCCGAGCGCGGGGCCCATCGAGTCCACCGAGAGCAGGTGCCCGAGCAGGATCCCCAAGGCGGCGAAGGGAATCAGACCCACCAGGATCAGGCCGGTCATACGAAACCACGAAGACGCGGAAAGGTCGACGCCGAGGGTGAGCCCCGCGCCGTACAGCACGAGGATGCTGACGACCGCAACGGCATAGCCCGCGAGCACCTTCGTGGCGAGATAGGTCCGGGTTCGAAGCGGTGTGAGGCGCAGCTGGCGATTCCACCCGATGGAGCGCTCCGCCGCGATGCGTGCGCCTCCAGCGACAACGGCGGCCATCGTCCCCCAGGACACCATGCCAACCATGGAGTAGACGGGGAAGGAGATGCCCGTCCCGGCGAAGTCCTGCTCGTCCCGGTTGGGTCCCGCGACCGTATAGAACAAGATCAGCGGGAAGATCAGCGAGAAGATGAAGAAGCGCCGGTTGCGGAAGGTGCGGAGCATCTCGTAGCGGGTGTAGGTCAGTGAGCTCATCGCCGCATCTCCTAGGCCATGTCCGGTGTCCTGCTCGCGGCGTCTGGATCGCCGGTCAGCACCCGGAACGCCTCGTCCAGGCCTGCCCCGACCACCTCGATGTCGTGTGCCTCGGGGTAGCGCCACAGCAGCGCTCTCAGCGCGTCGTCCGAGTCATGACACCGCAAGCTGACTGTGTCTCCGTGTCGTTCGACCTCGGTTACTCCCGTGAGGTCATTCAGGGCCCGCACATCGGCATCGACCAGCGTGGCGTGGATGGTGCGGATTCCGACCTTGCCTTTGATCTCGGTCGGCGAGCCGTCCGCGACGATGAGGCCGCGGGCCATCAGGACGATCCGGTCGGCAAAGGAGTCCGCCTCCTCGAGGTAGTGGGTCGCGAACACCACCGTGCGCCCCTGCCTCGCGAAGTCGCGCATTGTGTCCCAGAACGCGTGCCGTGCTTCGACGTCGAGGGCCACAGTCGGTTCGTCCAAGACCATCAGGTCGGGGTGGCTCACGAGGCTCACGGCGAAGCGGACCCGCTGGATCTGGCCGCCCGACAGTCGAGACGCCGGTTTGGTCGCGACGTCCGTCAAGCCAGTGCGCTCCAACACCTCGACAACGGGCATTGGCGCCGGGTAGAGCGACGCCATCATCGTCAGGAGCTCCACCACGGACAAGTACTCGATGAGTCCGCCGCTCTGGAGCATGGCCCCGACGGTCCCGGTGGCAATCGCCTGCTCCGGGCTGCGACCGAAGATCCGGGCATGGCCGTGGTCTGGCTTGGTGAGGCCAAGCAACATGTCGATGGTTGTGGACTTGCCTGCACCATTGGGCCCAAGGATTGCCACGATCTCTCCCGTGGCAACGACCAGGTCGATGCCGGCGACGGCCTTTGTCGGTCCATAGCTCTTGTGGAGATCGTCGAGGTCGACGGCAAGTCCGGACGCATCCCCGTCCGAGGTGCCGCCGACCGAACGGGGAGCCGGGAGCTCCTGCACTGCTGTCATGACATCAAGGCTGCAGCGGCGTGCGCGGAGTCCGTAGTGCAAGCAGTCCTTGGTCTCACATGACAGATGTCATGTCCCGACGAGGATCGCCTGAGCGCGCCGCAACCGAGATGTTCGGCGCAAGCACCGGGCGCGGGACGACGCCGAGCGAGCATCAGGCGTCCAGGTGCGTCAGCCGCGGCCAGGCCGCGGCCCAGCCGCCGCGAGGTCCCGAGCACACGAAGATCGGGCCGCCCTGCTCCTCGTTGTCGAGGTCCAGCCCGCTGTCGACCGTCGCGACCTGCTCGCAGTCGTCGAAGTCGACGCCCGCGTTCCCGTAGCCGAGCACGACCACCGGCCCCGCGCCTTCGGGTGGCGGGCCCCACGCGCCAAAACCGTTGTGTCCGCTGTAGACCGGTAGACCGACGTGGTACCACTCGAGCGCACCGGCCTCGCCGTAGTTGCCCGTGAATGCGACCGTGCCGTCCGGCAGGTCGCGGGCCACCTCGCGCACGCTCTGCGCCAGCTCTGGCCAGCCCAGCATTTCGGCCTGGTCCTCCCCGATGGCCGCATACGGCGACGACGCGAAGGCCGAGGCCGGCAGCACCGGCAGCGCGATGGGGACGCCGACCAACGCGACTGCCGCCGCGGCGATGGTCAGAGTCGTCATCCGCCGCGCCGGCCAACGCGCCTCCAACGCCACGGCGCCGACGGCGACCAGCGACGGCATCAAGCCGGCCAGGTAGTACGCCTTGCCGCCGCTGACCGCGAAGACGACCAGCGCGATTGCATACGTCCAGGCCAATGGTCGCACGCGGTGAAAGCGATCGTCGCGGATGAGCACGACGACGCCGAACGCCCAGATCGCGGTCGCGAGCGGGCTCACCTGGAGCAGCTGGAGTGCGACGTAGCCGATGCGCTCGGCAGCGGTCGAGTACTCCTCGCGGATGTCCGCGCCCAGCTCGAGCTGTGGCCAGCCGTGCTTCGCCTGCCAGAGCAGGTTCGGCAGCCACAGGGCGAGGGCCACCGCTCCGCCCGCATACGGCCAGGGCGTACGCAGATGGTGCCGGGCACGCGGGTCGACCAGCAGGGCGAGGAACAACGAGCCCAGCAGCACCAGCACCAGGTGCTTGTTCAGCAGTCCGACGCCCGCGACCGCCCCGACGAGCAGCCACAGCCTTGGGCGGTCGCGCTGCAGCGCCACCACCGCGAGGAACAGGATCGTCGACCACACCAGCAGGTCGAAGGTTGCCGTGGACAGCAGATGCCCGAGCACCAGGAAGACCGCGCCGGAGGCGACCACGACCGCGGTCAGGAACTGCGCCGCAGTGCCGCCGCCAAGCTCTCGTGCTGTATGCGCCGCGAGGACGACGACGAGGCCGATGATGACGGCGCTGGTCAGCCGCAGCACGGTCAACGAGCCGGGCGCAACGCTGTCGGCAAGTGCGGCGATCGCCGGCGTCAGCGGCGGCTGATCCGGGTAGCCCCAGGCCAGCCGATCGCCGGCGGACACGAAGTACAGCTCGTCGCGGTGCGGCCCGTAACGACCGGCAAGCAGCAGCAGGCCGCCGGTGACCGCCGCAGCGACGACGAGGACCGAACGTGCCAGCGGTGGCGGCCCCCCGCGTCGATCCACGCCGGTCACGGTAGCGAGTCGTGAGAGGCTGCCGCCTGATGAGTCGCAGCGGCCGGCGCAGCAGTGCGCGCCACCGGGCAGCGCTCCGGTTCGGCGCCCTCGTTGCGGTCGTCGCGATCGCCGGGTGCGGCGAGCCAAACGCGCGACCCGACACCGTGTCGAGCTCGACGGCTTCCGCGTCACCTTCCGCGTCGCCACCACTCGCCACCCCAACGATGAAGCCAACCGCCACTCACAACACCTCCCAGCCGCCGCCGACCACTGCAAGTCCGACGCCGACCCCGCCTCCAGCGCTGGCTGGGACGCCTACCCCCGCACTGCCGGCGCCGGCCCCCGAGCCGGTCGCGAGCGGCAGCAGGCTGGCCGGCAAGGTGGTCGCGCTGGATCCCGGTCACAACGGCGCCAATGCCGCGAACCCAGGCGTGATCAACGCACCGGTCGACGCGGGCGGGTTCAGCAAGCCCTGCAACACCACGGGAACCGCGACGGACGCCGGCTACTCGGAGGCCGCGTTCAACTTCGACGTGGCGCTGCGAGCCAGGACGATTCTCGAGAGGCGCGGCGCCAGGGTCCAGATGACCCGCGGCGACAACGACGGGGTCGGCCCCTGTATCGACACGCGCGGTCGGTTCGCCGCCGAGGTCGGCGCGGACGCGATGCTGTCGATCCACGCTGATGGCAGCGACGCAGGCAACCGCGGCTTTCACGTCATCCAGCCGGCAATGCGGCCGGGATGGACGGACGACATCCTGCCGGCGTCGCAGCATCTCGGGGTGGCCGTCCGCGACGCGATGGTCGCCGCGGGGAACCGACCGGCGAACTACGCCGGGTCGAACGGTCTGACCAGCCGCGACGACCTCGGCACCCTGAACTGGGCGGACCGGCCAACCGTGATGATCGAGTGCGGCAACATGCGCGACCCCGATGAGGCGCGGGCCCTGTCCAGTCCCGACGGGCGGCAACGGATCGCGAACGGCCTCGCCGAGGGCATCACCGCATACCTCACCTCGCTCTGATGCCCGTTCGTGTCTGTGGCCCGCACCGCATGGCCAACATTGCGCGATCAACGTGCCGTGAGCGTGGGTAGCCTGAGCGCCGATGAAGGCTGACTTTGCGTTGCTGTGGCACGGCGTCGACGAGATCCCCGGCGACCTCGACCGACCAGTTGTGACCATCGGGGTGTTCGACGGCGTGCACCGCGGGCACCGAGTGCTGATCGAGCGGGCGGTCGAGGCGGCCCGCTCCGCCGGCCTGCCGTGCGTGGTCATCACCTTCGATCCGCATCCGGCGGAGGTGGTCCGGGCGGGCTCGCATCCGGCAATGCTCTCCACGCTGCGCCATCGGGCGGCGCTGTTGCGTGGCATCGGCGTCGACGGTGTGCTCGTCTTGCACTTCAGTCATGCGCTGTCGCGGCTGACCGCGGAGGAGTTCGTCGACGCCGTTCTCGTCAACCGCCTGCACGCCGAGCGCGTCGTTGTCGGAGCCAACTTCCGGTTCGGCCATCGCGCCCTCGGCACCGTGGACACCCTGCGCGCGCTCGGCCCGAGCCGTGGCTTCACGGTCGACGCCGTTGGGCTGGTGCACGACAGCGGCGTTGTGCTGTCGTCCTCCTACATCAGGCAATGCATCGCCGAGGGCGATGTCGAGACCGCGGCAGTTGTGCTTGCTCGACCGCATCGGGTCGAGGGACTCGTGGTCCATGGCGACCATCGGGGGCGCGAGCTCGGCTTTCCGACCGCGAACCTGGTCACGCCGGTGGCCGCCGCCATCCCGGCCGATGGTGTGTATGCGGGGTGGCTGCAGCGCGCCGACCGGACGACGAGGTTCCCGGCCGCCATCTCGGTCGGCACGAACCCCACCTTCGAGGGTGCCGAGCGGCGGGTGGAGGCATACGCGCTGGACCGTGACGACCTCGAGCTGTACGGGGAGGATGTGGCGGTCGACTTCGTGGCGCGGCTGCGCGCGCAGGAACGCTTCGAGTCGGTCGAAGCCTTGATCGCGCAGATGAAGAGCGACGTTGCGCGGGCGCGCGACAAGCTGGACGTCGATGAGTGACGCCGAACTCGAGCGGGCCACCGAACGCTGGTTCATCAGCCGCGGCCTACCGATGTTCGTCGAAAACTACTCAGCGGCAGAGGACATCTTCACTCGGGCCTTCCCGGTGCTTGCCTTGGTCTTCTTCGGCACGGTGGCTTTCACGTTCAGCGCACGATACGACGGCCAGGAGCAGGCTGGCGCCACGCTGGTCGCGGCAGCGGTCCTCGTCGCTGCCATCGTGCTCGGCAACGTGCTTCGCGGCCAGCGGCCGTTCGCTCGACCGCACCGCGTGGGGCGGGTTGAACTGGTCGGCTTCGTCCTCGTCCCTCCGTTGGTCGTCTGGTGGCTGCGGGACGGGCGAGCCGCGCTGGTGATGCTCGTGATCACCGGCAGCACGTTGCTCGTGGTCTTCGTCGTGACGCGGTACGCGCTCGTGGCAGCACTCGGATGGGCGATCGAACGGGTGTTGAGCCAGCTCGGTGACGTCTACCGCATCGTGACAAGAGCGCTGCCACTGCTGCTGCTGTTCATCACTTTTCTTTTCATCAACACCGAGGTGTGGCAGGTCGCCGGCTCTCTCGACTCATGGGAGCTTTGGCTCGCGGTGGCGTTCTTTGCCGGCATCGCGATTGCGTTCCTGGTGGCCCGTCTGCCGGAAGAGCTCGATCAGGTGGAGACCGAGGCAACGCGTGATTTCGTGCTCGCCTCCTGCGCGGACACCCCGTTGGCCTCACGAGCGATGTCGCTCTCGGGTCTGGAGGTCAAGCAGCCGCTGGCGCGCAGGCAGGAGCGCAACCTGATGCTCGTGACGTTGTTCACCCAGCTCGTCCAGGCCGCCGTGGTCGGGATCGCAGTCTGGTGCTTCTTTCTTGCCTTCGGCGCGGTTGCGATCAAGGAGTCGGTGCAGGAGTCATGGCTGGGCCAGCCACCCGATGAGCTGGTGCCGTTGTGGACCAACCACGGGGTCACCCGCGAGCTGTTCCGGGTGGCCACTTTCGTCGGCGGCTTCGCCGGGCTCTACTTCACCGTGTATGCGTTGACCGACAGCAACTACCGCGAGCAGTTCCTCAAGGGGCTGCTCAGCGACCTCGGACGGGTCGTCGGCGTTCGCAGGGCATACCTTGCGCTGCGGCGAGAGCAGGGCTTGCCGACGCAGCCAGCCCGAAAGGTGGGCGTGCCCCCGGAAACGGCTCCGAGCCAGCGCTGATGCTGGCAAGGTGAACGGATGGCTACACGACACGTGGACCGGTCAACCGACGGCCAGCCGGCGCAGCTGACCAAGAAGGAGTACAACGGCGAGCTCGAACGGCTGCAGACCGAGCTCGTCCACATGCAGGAATGGATCCGGCAGAGCGGGAAACGGCTGCTGCTGATCTTCGAAGGCCGGGACACCGCAGGGAAGGGCGGCTCGATCAAACGCATCATGGAGCGGCTGAACCCGCGGTTCGCGCGCATCGTCGCGCTGGGCGTGCCCAGCGACCGGGAGAAGACGCAGTGGTACTTCCAGCGCTACCTCGCGCACCTCCCGGCAGCCGGGGAGATCGTCCTGTTCGACCGCTCCTGGTACAACCGCGCCGGGGTCGAGAAGGTGATGGGCTTCGTCAAGCAGCCGGAGTACGACGAGTTCATGCGGCAGTGCCCGATCGTGGAACGGCTGCTGATCCGCGACGGCATCATCTTGATCAAGTACTGGCTGAGCATCTCCGATGAGGAGCAGCGTCGACGGTTCAAGGGCCGCATCGACGACCCGGCCCGACGCTGGAAGCTCAGCCCGATGGACGTCGAGGCGCAGTCGCGCTGGGTCGACTACGCAGAGGCGAAGGACGTCATGTTCTCCTTCACCGACACCAAGGACAGCCCGTGGTGGGTGGTTGATGCGGAGGACAAGCGGAGCGCTCGCCTCAACCTGATCGCGCACCTGCTGTCCATGGTCCCGTACGAGCAGGTCGCCGAGCCGAAGATCAAGTTGCCGGAGGTGCAGCGCCGTGCATACGTGCGCCCACCGATGGAGAGCCAGACGTTCATCCCGCAGCGGTACGTCGTCGCGTCCAGCAAGCACTGAGCCCAACCGGACTCCCGGTGTGGAGGCCGGCGGGGTTGGGCGCGTCCCAACGCCGTAAGGGTCAACATTCGCGGGTTTTCGGGGGGAGGCCGGGGCGCTGGTACCCTGAGCGAGCCGTGTGATCGGCCGCGGATCGAGAGAGCCCGGGTGAACCAGCCCCGGCGCGCCGCGCAAACGACCCAGAAGGAGCACGAGTGTCGCTCGACACCGCCACCAAGAAACAGATCATGACCGAGTACGCCACCGTCGACGGCGACACCGGCTCACCCGAGGTCCAGGTCGCGATCCTGACCAAGCGCATCCAGGAGCTCACCGAGCACCTCAAGACACACAAGCACGACCACCACTCCCGTCGGGGTCTGCTCCTGCTGGTCGGCCGACGCCGCCGGCTGCTGCAGTACCTGGCGAAGACGGACATCACCCGATACCGCCCGCTGATCGAGCGCCTCGGTTTGCGGCGGTAGCGCAGCACCACGGGGAGCGGTCCCCGCGAGGGACCGCTCCCTTGCCATATCTTCAGAACTCACCCAGATCCACTTGGTAGGGGCAGGAGCACGAGCAGCGTCCATGCGCGCAGGACGTCGGTCTCCGGTAGTGGCCCCCGGGGGACACCCCGAGGACCTCGATCGAAGACCGGCACCTCCGGATTGGTCGCCTGCCGCGCATCGCGCCGCCCCGCGTACGCGAACAGGAGGTCCCGTGACCGGGACTCAGATCAACACCAGCAAGGCCATCCTCGACAACGGTGCCTTCGGCACCCGGACCATCACCTTTGAGACCGGCCGGCTTGCTCGCCAGGCCGCCGGCTCCGCCTTCGTGCAGCTCGACGGCGAGACCTCGCTGCTCGCCGCGACAACGGCGAGCAAGCATCCGAAGGAGCAGTTCGACTTCTTCCCGCTGACCGTCGACGTCGAGGAGCGCATGTATGCCCTCGGCCGCATCCCCGGCTCCTTCTTTCGACGGGAGGGTCGCCCGTCGGAGGACGCGATCCTCACCTGCCGG
>JBEVHX010000121.1:0-6495 GCA_040510995.1 Candidatus Nanopelagicales bacterium | reverse complement strand
GGCGAGCACCTCGACCAGGTGCCGTGGCACGATCGCGACCGGCGCCGCCCCCTGCAGCACCAGATCGACTTCGTCCTGCAGGTCGAGCGGGTAATGCGTGCGGATCTCGGCGCCGAAGCGGTCCTTGAGCGGGGTGATGATCCGACCGCGGTTGGTGTAGTCCTCGGGGTTGGCGCTGGCCACGAGCAGCAGGTCGAGTGGCAGCCGCAGCTGGTAGCCGCGCACCTGCACATCCCGCTCCTCGAGCACGTTGAGCAACGAGACCTGGATGCGTTCAGCCAGGTCGGGCAGCTCGTTGATGCCGAAAATGCCGCGGTTGGTCCGCGGCACCAGCCCGTAGTGAACGGTCTCGGGGTCGCCGAGCAGGCGGCCTTCCGCGACCTTGATCGGGTCGACGTCGCCGATCAGGTCACCGACGGAGGTGTCCGGTGTGGCGAGCTTCTCGCCGTACCTCAGGCTGCGGTGCCGCCAGGCGACTGGCAGCGCGTCACCCAGGTCATCGGCGAGTCGGCGGCAGCGCACGCAGGTCGGCGCATACGGGTGGTCGTTGATCTCACAGCCCTCGACCACCGGAGTCCACGGGTCGAGCAGCCCGACGAGCGAGCGGATCAACCGGGTCTTGCCCTGGCCACGCTCCCCGAGCAGGACGAAGTCGTGCCCGGCGAGCAGGGCGCGCTCCACCTCTGGCAGCACGGTGTCTGAGAATCCGACGATGCCGGGGAACGTGTCTTCTCCCGCCTGGAGCCGCGCGACCAGGTTGGTCTTCAGCTCCTGCTTGACAGTGCGGTACTCGTGACCGGTGGCGCGGAGCGCGGCCAGCGTCGTGACGTGCGCAGGGATGTCGGGCACGGCTTGACGCTACGACGGCACCGGCGTGGTGGCGACTCGGTTCGCGCAGAGCGCAGTTCGGGTTGACTGCCGGTATGCCGGTCGTGCTTGCCGTCGACGTGGGCGGCACCAAGCTGGCCGTGGGGCTGGTGGACCAGGAGGGCCGGGTTCTCGAGTCGAGGCGGCGGCCGACCCCTCGGGCCGCGGATGCGGAAGCCATCTGGCTTGAGCTCTGGTCGATGGTGGAGGAGGTCGCGGCCGGCGTGGACGTTGCCGGCGTGGGCATCGGATGCGGCGGGCCGATGCTGTGGCCGTCTGGTGTCGTCTCACCGCTGAACATGCCGGCCTGGCGCGACTTCCCGCTGCGGGCCCGGTTCCAGGAACGCTATGTGGGCCGGCCGGTCCGGCTGTTCAACGACGCAATCTGCCTGGCCATCGCCGAACACTGGCGCGGCGTCGGCCGTGGCCACGACAACGTGCTGGGCATGGTCGTCTCCACGGGCGTCGGCGGCGGGCTCGTGTTGGGCGGTCGGGTCGTCGAGGGAACCACCGGGAACGCCGGGCATATCGGCCACGTCGTGGTCGACCCCAGTGGACCGGTGTGCGGCTGCGGCGGCCGCGGCCACGTGGAGTCGTATGCGCGCGGCCCGGTCATCGCTCAATGGGCCACCGAGCAGGGCTGGTTGCCGCCGCACCGGCCGGCCACGGCACAGGATGTCGCGACCGATGCCACCCGCGGACATCCGGTCGCGACGGAAGCGCTGCGCCGAGCCGGCCACGCGATCGGCGTTGCCGTCGCGTCCGCGGTCCACCTCATGGACCTGGACGTCGTGGCGGTCGGCGGGGGAGTAGCACAGGCAGGATCTCTGCTGTTCGAGCCGCTCGACGCGGCACTGCGAAGCCAGGCCCGGATGGACTTTGCCCGCCGGGTGCAGGTGGTCCCGACGTCACTGGGCCAGGCCGCCGGGCTCGTCGGCGCGGCCGCGCTCGTCGTGGCCGGCGACAGCTACTGGCCGCCGGGCGACTCGTGAGTGCGACCGGTTCTGCCGATCGCGTCACCGGCGAGCGTTTCGTATGACCTCGACGTCTGGGTGTCTGTCAGGCGTTTCGCGTCGCTGGTGGCGCGATTCGTCTGACCCGGATGCAGCGAGTGCCAAGATCAAGCCATGGCGACCGTGGAACCCACGCCCGCGCTCGACCTGCCCGCGGACCTGCCGCTCACCCTCGACGACGTTCTCGCCGCGCGCGAGCTGCTCAAAGGCGTGGCGAGGCTGACCCCGCTCGAGGGCTGCCGACCGTTGTCCGAGACCGTAGGCGGCCGGGTCCGGCTCAAGTGCGAGAACCTCCAACGCGCCGGCTCGTTCAAGATTCGGGGCGCGTACACCCGGATGTCGAGGCTCAGTCACGAGGAACGAGCCCGCGGCGTCGTGGCCGCCAGCGCAGGCAACCACGCACAGGGGGTTGCGCTTGCCGCCGGTCTGCTCGGGATCAAGTCGACAGTTTTCATGCCCGAGGTCGCCCCGATCCCCAAGGTGTCTGCCACCCGGGCCTACGGCGCGGACGTCAAGCTCCGTGGCCACACCGTCGACGACGCCCTGCTCTCGGCATCATCGTTCGCACAGCAGACAGGCGCGGTGCTCATTCATCCGTTCGACCACGTCGACATCGTCGCCGGCCAGGGCACGGTCGGCCTGGAGATCCTCGAGCAGGCGCCCGATGTCAAGACGATCGTGGTGTGCACCGGTGGCGGCGGGCTGATCGGCGGTATCGCCTTGGCCGTCCGCTCCCAACGACCGGAGGTCCGGGTTGTCGGGGTCCAAGCGGCGGCCGCGGCGGCTTACCCGCCCTCGCTGCGTGCTGGCCGTCCAGTGCTGCTCGAGCGGATGAGCACGATGGCCGACGGGATCGCCGTCGGACGCCCGGGGCAGGTCCCCTTCAAGCTGGTCCAAGCCCTCGTCGACGAGATCGTGACGGTCTCGGAGGAGTCGTTGTCCCGCGCTCTGCTGCTCTGCCTGGAACGGGCGAAGCTTGTGGTCGAGCCCGCAGGGGCCGCGGCCGTGGCGGCGATCCTCGACCGGCCGGAGGCCTTCGAGCCGCCGGTCGTCGCCGTCGTGTCGGGCGGCAACGTGGACCCGTTGCTCCTCCTGCGCGTCCTCCGGCACGGGATGGCCGCCGCCCGGCGGTACCTGTCGCTCAAGGTCCGCATCCCGGACCGGCCGGGCAACCTGGCCCGGCTGCTGGCCGCGGTCGGCGAGGTCGACGCCAACGTTCTGGAGGTCGAGCACGTCCGCACCGAACCCCGGCTGGCCGTGGACGAGGTCGCCGTGGCGCTGCAGCTGGAGACCCAGGGGCCGGAGCACTGCGAGGAGGTGCTGGCCCACCTGACATCGCGAGGCTATACGTTCTCGCAAGTGTGATTTCGTTTCTAGAAATTGTTACTTGACTTCTGGAAAGTTCAAGTGTTGCCTATTGGGCATGAACGAACTCCACGACATCCTGAGTGCGGTCGCCACGGGCGGCCTTGACCCCGACGAGGCGAGCCGGCGCATCGACGCACTGAACGCCACCTCCGACCCCCTGTCCGGCGCGACGTTCGGCTTCGCGGGCTCCGACGAGCCGCCACCTCCACCGGCGGACGTCCCGGTTACGCGAATCCGGATCCGCGCGGACGGTATGCGGCTGTCGGTGATCGCCGATCCGCAGGTCGCAACCGCCGTCGTGGTCGGAGCGCACTCGGCGCGTACCGAGAGCGGCGTCTTGACGATCGGCAGCCCGGAGCTGGACGGCGCCGCGTTTCGCTACGAGGGCGACCTCGGGCGCTTCCTCGGGCGGTTGGTGAACGCTCCATGGGGCCAGCGGGTCAACGTCCGGGTGAACCCGGGTCTGCCGATCGAGGTGGAGAACAACGCCGGCTCGTTGTTCGCGACCGGGTTGCGCGCCGGACTCGATTTCCGAGCCGCCGCCGGGTCCGTCAAGGTCCTCGACACACACGGCCCGGTCAACGGCACGGTGGCCACCGGAAGCGCGTACGTGGAGGCCTTGTTCACGCACGGCGAGTCCCACATCTCGGCCGACCTGGGCAGCGTTGACGTGAAGGTCCTTCGCGGGTCGGACGTGCGCGTCCAGGTCCGGGCCGAGCAGGGCTCGGCCAAGGTCGCCGGAGGGGTCCAGACCGAGGGCCGCCATGATCTGGCGACCGGCATGGTGGGCGACGGCACCGCCATGCTCAGCGTCGACGCGCGGCTCGGCTCGGCGAAGGTGGCGCTGCGATGAACGGCGACCTGGCCAGCGCGCTCGCCCACCCCGTGCACCGGCCGCCGAACGAATGCCCGGTCTGCCGTAACAGTCTTGCGATAACCCGGCTCGGCTGCCCCGCCTGCGGCACCGAGCTGTCCGGGGCCTTTCGGCAGTGCGCCTTCTGCCGGCTGTCGGAGGAGGACCTCGAGACACTTCGGGTGTTCCTGGTCTCGCGCGGCAACATGCGCGAGGTCGAGCGGCACCTCGGCGTGAGCTACCCGACCGCGCGGCAACGCTTCACCGAGCTGCTGATCAGGCTGGGCATGGACGACGGCAAGGGCGACGTCGATATGCCGGCGACGAAGGTCACCAGCGTCATCCTCGGCGAGCAGCGGGACCGGATCCTGCGCGACCTTGCCGACGGGCGCATCGGCGTCGAGGAAGCGGAGGCAGCACTGCGCGGGCCGGCCACGCCGGCGACGACCTCCGAGGAGGCGTCATGAACAACGCCATCGAGGTGGCGGGGCTGGTCAAGCACTTCGGTGAGGTGAAGGCCCTCGACGGGGTAGATTTCACGGTCCCGACCGGAACCGTGGTCGGCCTGCTCGGCCCCAACGGAGCGGGCAAAACGACTGCGGTTCGCGTCCTCACCACACTGCTGCATCCGACGGCGGGGAGGGCAACGGTTGTCGGCCATGACGTCGTCGCTCAGGCCGACCAGGTCCGCAAGGTCATCGGACTCTCCGGGCAGTACGCGGCTGTCGACGAGATCCTGACCGGCCGAGAGAACCTCGAGATGGTGGCCGGGCTCTACCACATGAGCCGCGCGGACCAGCGGCAGCGGGCCAACGATCTCCTCGAGCGCTTTGACCTGCTCGACGCCGCAGATCGCCCCGCAAAGACCTACAGCGGCGGTATGCGACGCCGGCTCGACCTCGCCGGCGCGCTGGTCGCGCGCCCGCAGGTCATGGTCCTGGATGAACCCACCACCGGTCTCGACCCGCGCAGCCGCATCGGCATGTGGGACGTGATCCGCGAGCTGGTAGCCGAAGGCGCCACCTTGCTGCTGACGACGCAGTACCTCGAGGAGGCCGATCTCCTCACCAACAGCATCGTCGTGATCGACCATGGCAGGGTCATCGCCCGCGGCACGTCCGACGAGCTCAAGGCACAGGTCGGCGGGGAACGGGTCGAGGTGGTCATCACGGACCGCGGACAGCTCGCGAACGCGGCCGCAGTCATGCGCCGGGTCGCGGGCGCCGACGCCGAGGTCAACCCTGACGATCGCCGGGTGACGGTTCCGACCAGCGCGTCCGGTGGTGCTGCGGCCCTCGTCGACGTTGTCCGTGAGCTGGACACCGCTGCCGTCGGGATCGACGACATCATGCTGCGCCGGCCAACTCTCGACGACGTTTTCCTGTCCTTGACCGGCCATGTCGCTGAGGACGAGACGTCGCCGGCCATGGCCGGCCCGAAGGAGCGCTGAGATGACCATCACGGCGATGACCGCTGGCGGAAGCCTGGCCGGCACCGGGCCACGACCGATCTATGGCTGGACGCTGCACGACGGCTGGGTGATCGCCAAGCGGGACCTGAAGAAGATCCCGCGGATGCCCGAGCTGCTCTTCTTCTCGATCTTCCAGCCGATCATCTTCGTGCTGCTGTTCGCATTCATCTTCGGCGGCGCGATCCCGGTCCCTGACGGGAGCTACCGCGAGTACCTGATGGCCGGCATCTTCGCTCAGACCATCGCGTTCAACTCGGCGAGCACGACGGTCGGCCTGACCGAGGACATGCAGAAGGGCGTGATCGACCGGTTCCGCTCGTTACCGATGGCGTCATCCGCTGTTGTGCTGGGGCGCACCACCGCCGACATTGTCCGCGGCCTCATCACGCTCACCGTGCTCGTCATCACCGGGTTGCTTGTCGGCTGGAGCATCGACAACGGTGTGCTGAACTTCTTGTTCGGGATCGCCCTCCTGGTGCTGTTCGGCTTCGCTCTGAGCTGGATCGGCGCTTGGATCGGGCTGAACATGCCGAGCACCGAGGTGGCGAACACCGCGGGCCTGGTGTGGCTTTTCCCGGTGACGTTCCTGTGCAACGCCTTCGTGCCGATCGACAGCCTGCCCGGCTGGTTACAGCCGATCGCCGAGTGGAACCCGATGTCCAGCGTGGTGCTCGCCTGCCGCGAGCTGTTCGGCAACCCGCTCGGTGCGCCGACCGACGCCTGGCCGCAGCAGAACCCGGTCGCATACACGGTGTTGTCCTGTGCCGTGCTGCTGGCGATCTTCATCCCACTCGCGGTCCGGAAGTACCGCCAGGCGTCTGCTCGCTGAGCAGCATCCGGAGTGCGAATACTCGTGACTGTGGACGTCGGCGGGTTGGGACAACGTCCCGACCCTGCCACGTCCACGTTCGCGAATGTGGGTT
>JBEVHX010000120.1:0-2843 GCA_040510995.1 Candidatus Nanopelagicales bacterium | reverse complement strand
GTTCCAGCACGGGGCGGGGCTGGCGTCTCAGCGTGCCGAGATCGTCGTCCTCGGGTTGGTCGTGCTCGGACGCGCCGCCCTGGCCTGGTCCACGGAGTCGATCGCGCAGGCCACGGCCGCCCGGGCCACCTCCCAGCTGCGGGCCACCGTGCTCGAACACGTCCTGCGGCTCGGTCCGGTGTGGCTGACCCGGGAACGGTCGGGTGAGCTCACGACGCTGTGCACCCGGGGCGTGGACTCCCTCGACGCATACTTCGCTCGATACCTGCCGCAGCTGGTGTTGGCGTGCGTCGTCCCGCCGGTCATCGTCGTGGTGATTGCGCTCTATGACCCGCTCTCCGCGCTCCTGGTCGCCGTGACGTTGCCGCTGATCCCGCTGTTCATGGCGGTCGTCGGCGCATTTACCGGTCGTGCGGTCAATCGGCAGTGGGACTCGCTGGCGGTCCTGTCCAGCCACTTTCTCGACGTCGTCGCCGGCCTCACCACCCTCAAGATCTTCGGTCGGGCCAAGGCGCAGAGCGCACAGCTGCGGGCGGTCGGCGAGCGCTACCGCCGGGCGACGATCCGCGTCCTGCGCATCTCCTTCCTGTCATCGCTGGCCCTGGAGCTGGTCGCGACGCTGTCGGTGGCCGTAGTCGCGGTCGAGATCGGGCTGCGCCTGGTCGGCGGTTCGATGTCGCTCGCCGACGGACTCACCGTCTTGCTTCTCGCGCCGGAGGCCTACTTGCCGTTGCGCATGCTCGGCCAGCAGCATCATGCGGCCGCGGACGGCGTCGGCGCAGCAGACCGCATGATCGCGATCCTCGAGGTCAAGGCGCCGAGTCACGGTATGCGCCACGACGTGCCTGACCTGGCCGTCGGCCGAGTCGAGATCGAGCAGGTCATGGTCAGGTATCACGGCCGCCCGGGGGTCGCCCTGCAGCCCACCTCCGTGAGCATCTCGGCCGGCGAGATCATCGCGATCGCCGGGCCGAGCGGCTCGGGGAAGACGACGCTGCTGGCTGTGCTCATGGGCTTCGTGGCGCCGACCTCGGGGCGGGTGCTGGTGAGCCCTGCGTCCGGGCCGTCCGTGGATCTCGCCGACCTCGACCCGGACGCGTGGCGGCACGAGGTGGCTTACCTGTCCCAAAACCCGTTCCTCGGCGGGGGAACTCTCGCTGAGGCGGTCCGGCTGGGCGCGCCGAACGCCTCTGACGACGCGGTCCGGCGAGCCCTTGTATCGGCAGGGCTTGACGTCGCGACCCTGCCCGACGGCCTGGACACGCGCATCAACGAGGGCGCCGCCCGGTTGTCGGCCGGCGAGCGACGACGCGTCGCGCTCGCCCGGGTGTTCTGCCGGGACAGCGCGCTCGTCCTGCTCGACGAACCCACATCGGCACTCGACGGCACGACCGAGGATGCGGTGGTCGACGCGGTACGCGCCCTGCGCGCCCGCGGGCGATCCGTGGTCGTGGTCGCCCACCGGCCGGCGCTGCTGCTCGTCGCCGATCAGGTGGTGACGCTCGGTAAACCCGCCCTCGAACCGGTGATCGGCCCGTCGGTCGAGGCCGAGGCCGAGGCGATCCTGCACGACGTGCTGGCGCAACCATGGGAGCGCGGATGAGCGGCCGCGCGCCTCCCCGTCAAGCCGGCGCGCTTCGGCGGGTGGCCATGACGATGCGCCCAGAGCGACGTCGGCTTGCGCTCGCGTCGCTGCTCGGAGCCAGCGCAACCCTGTGCGCCATCGGCCTCCTCGCGGTCAGCGGGTGGCTGATCTCGCGCGCCTCACAGATGCCACCGGTGTTCACGCTGACGGTCGCCATCGTGGCGGTCCGCGGGTTCGGGATAGGCCGCGGCTTCTTCCGGTATGCCGAAAGGCTGGTCGCTCACGATGCGGTGCTGCGCAGCCTGACCACCCTGCGGCTCGCCGTCTGGAACCCGCTCGAGCGACTTGCTCCGCACGGTCTCGACGCCTTCCGACGGGGGGACCTGCTCGCCAGGTTCGTCGCTGACGTGGACTCGGTGCAGGAGTTCGCGATCCGGGTCGTGCTGCCCGTGACGGCCGCTGTGCTGGCCGGCGGCGTCTCCGTTGTTGTCACCTGGTGGCTGCTCCCTGCCGCCGGAGCCGTCCTCCTGACCGTCCTCATTCTCGGCGCCACGCTCGTCCCACTGTTGACGGTCCTCGTCGGCGCCCGCGCCGAGCGCGCGACCGCGCCGACGCGCGGTGAGTTGTCCGCGCAGGTCCGGACGCTGCTGGTCGGGGCTGCCGACCTGCTGGCGGCGGGTTCGGCGCACGCCGACCTGCAGAGAACCCTCGACACGGATGCGGCGTTGGTGCAGCTGCGCAGGCGCGCCGCACGCAGCGCGGGGATGGGCACGGGGCTGGGCGTGGTCCTCGCCGGGACCGCGGTCATCGGGGCCTTGTTGGCGGGGATCACCGCAGTCGACGACGGTCGGCTCGACGGCGTGAACCTCGCGGTGGTCGTGCTGCTCCCACTGGCCGCATACGAAGCGGTCGCGACGTTGCCGTCTGCCGCCCTCACCCTCGTCAGGGTGCGCGGGTCCGCGCAGAGGGTCGACGACCTGCTCGACACGACACCCCCGGTGGTCGAGCCAGTGCGGCCGTTGGTCGTCGACGTTCGTGGGCTCCGACCGGTCCTGCGGCTGCGCGGGGTCACCGTGACCTGGTCGCCGGATGCAAGACCCGCGCTGTCCGACGTCGACTTGGACCTGGCAGCTGGCGCGCGGGTCGCGGTCGTCGGCGCGAGCGGCGCCGGAAAGAGCACGCTGGCATCGGTGCTCGTACGGTTCGTGGACTACCAGGGCTCGGTCACCCTCGATGGGCACGAGCTGCGCGACCTCGA
>JBEVHX010000119.1:0-7129 GCA_040510995.1 Candidatus Nanopelagicales bacterium | reverse complement strand
CGGCTGACGTAAACATATGGCCGTCCGCATGCACGGCAGTGATCCCGCCGATGACCTCTGGCCGGAACTCGCCCCAGGACTCGTCCATCTCGGCTGAGAGTGCCTTCATCGCTTCGACGTCCTTGACGCGACCCTGCATCACCTGCACAAAGCCGGCCTCATCAGAGCCACCTTTGCCAAAGGTGACGACGTCGGTGCAGTTTTCGAAGGTGACCGGTCCATCGAACAGCTTCTCGGTCTCAGCCCACCACGCGCTCTGCTCGGGCCGATTGCTGTTCGCCTCTGCGGCCTCCACACCCTCGAAGCGCACGACGGCCACGTAGGTCCCGTCGTCCCCGACACCCATTGTCGCGCCCAGCCAGCCGGAAGCGCCGGCCGCAAGATCACGCTGCCACTGCTCGCCGGCAGCCTTGAGCTGCTCCGGCTTCGACGTCTTTCCTTGGATGACCTGCACGAACATGGACACGCCCCTTCCGCTCGTCTGTGTGGCGTTGATTATGGGCTGGCAACGTCAGTCGTAGGTGCGCATTGTCCGAACGTTGAGCCACAACATCGCGGCAACGAAGACTGCGACCACCAGGAAGCCGCGGCCAACCACGGTCGCGTTGAAATCATCGAGGATCAGGGATCGCATGGCCTCCATCACATAGGTGACCGGGTTGAGCGTGGCCGCGATCTCCATCGGTCGCGTGAGCATGTCTCGCGGCACGAAGTTGGGCGTCAGGAACAGCAGCGGGAAGAAGATCAGGCTGGCCGACTGGGTGGCGGCGGCGCCCCGCGTCTTGAGCGCCACGAACTGCAGGAAGCCCGAGTAGCCAACCGCCCAGCCGGCGGTGATGACGATGAGCAGGACGAAGCCGAGCGGCCCGCTCGCGATGCTGATCCCGAACGGCAGCGCGATCAGCACGATGGCGATCGTCATGCCCACGCTCTTGATCGCCTCCGCGGACAGCCTGCCGAGGCTGATGAACGACCTCGGGACGGGCGTGGCCCGCAACTTGTCGAGGTACCCGTTCTCGATCTCCTCGACAAGGTAGAGCGCGGAGCTGCCGAACGAGGCGGCCAGCAACAGGCTGCTCGGCAGCGTGAACGCGGCGTAGCTCTGGCCTTCCAGGAACAGGGTCGTGTCGGCCGGGAAGATCTTCCCGACCTGCCCGACGTTCACGATCAGAAAGAACACCGGGATGAACAACGTGGGCAGCAGCGCATCAGGGGTCCGCTTGGCCTCACGGACCGCACGCTCGCTCAGGACGAGGAGCGAGCTCATGCGTGCACCTCCTGGACCTCGCCTGCGACCCGTTCGCGGGTGCGACCCGTGGCGTCGAGGAAGACGTCGTCAAGGGTCGGGTCGTGCTGCAGGCCTCGGCGCCGCCGGAGATCGGCCTTGAGCCCGTCCGGGGTCCCCTCGCTGACGATCAATCCGCCGTCGATAATCGCGAGCCGGTCGCAGAGCTGGTCTGCCTCTTCGAGGTACTGCGTGGTGAGGAAGACCGTGGTGCCGAGGGAGTTGATCCGCCGCACCTCCTCCCAGACGGCGAGCCGGCTGGCCGGGTCGAGGCCGGTGGTCGGCTCATCAAGGAACAGGACCTCAGGCTGGTGCACGAGTGCGGTCCCGAGATCGAGGCGGCGCTTCATCCCGCCGGAGTACGTCCTGGTCAGCCGGTCGGCGGCATCGACCAGGTCGACCAGCTCGAGAAGCTCGGCGGCCTTCTTCGCAGCTTCCGCCTTTGACGCGCCGAACAGTCGAGCCTGCAGAATGAGGAGCTCGCGACCGCTCTGGCGGGGGTCGAGGCCCGCCTCCTGCAGCGCGACGCCGATGCGACGTCGTGCCTCGTCCGGATCTGCGGCGACGTCCACGCCGCTGACGCGGGCCTTGCCGGAGGTGATCGTGGTCAGTGTCGTGAGCATGCGGACGGTGGTCGACTTCCCGGCTCCGTTGGGTCCGAGGAAGCCGAAGATCTCGCCGGCCTGCACCCGCAGGTCGACGCCGCGGACCGCCTCCACCGTGTCCGATCTGCTCTTAAATGTCTTGACCAGCTTCTCAGTTTCGACTGCCGCTTCCATGGTTCAAAACCATAGACACCGGGTCTGACACCCAGCCAACGCTTATGCCTGGCTTGCCCCGGTGGTCTGGGAGGGACGCACCGGAAGACGGACCCGCAGCACCGTGTGCCCAGGTTGAGAGTCGATCTCGATCGTGCCGCCGTGCCGCTGCACGACGATGCGTCGGGCGATGTCGAGGCCCAGACCGGTGCCCTGCCCGGGATCCTTGGTCGTGAAGAACGCCTCGAACGCGCGCTGAGCCACGTCCGGAGGCATACCCGGGCCGGTGTCGGCAATCTCGACGACGACGTCCCCATCGACCAGCCGGGCCGCCACGGTGAGGACACCATGGCCATCCATGGCGGCGAGGGCGTTGTCGATGAGGTTCGTCCAAACCTGGTTGAGCTCACCTGCGAACGCGTCGATGCCAGGAAGGTCATCGGCATAGTCGCGGACGACCGTGACCCCCGCACTGAGCTTGTGTCCGAGCATCACCAGCGTGCTCTCCACGCCATCCCGGAGGTCGATGTGCTGCATCGACGCACGGTCCATCTGCGAGTACGAGCTGACGTCCGCCACCAGCCGCGAGATTCGCCGTGTCGAGTCCTTGAGCTCGCCGAGCAGCGTGCCAACCGAGGCGGCGCTCGCCACCCAATGCAGCCCTGGCTCGAGGGCCCGCTGGTCAAGCACGGCCGCGGCTCGCTCGCACCAGTCGACGTCGACACCAGCCGCCGACAGCGATGGCGCGATGCTCCAGACATCGACGACACCCTGCCGGTCGAGCCAGGCCGCGACCGCTTGCTCGCGGTCACCTCGGGCAAGCGGATCGGCTTCGACGGCCCGGCCCTCGATCTCATGGCGCAGGGCGTCGAGGTCGGCGAGCTGCCCGGCCGTGATTTCGTTGCGGGCGAGCTGGCCCAAGGACCCGAGGAGCGTCTGAGTCTCGTTCTGGAGTGCGGCGACCGCCCTCGCGGCGGCCGATGCCGGGTTGTTGATCTCGTGGGCCAGGCCAGCCGACAGCGTCCCCAACGCGACCAGTGACTCACGCTGCCTGGTCGTCGACTCGATCGACCGGGCGGTGTGGTACAGCCCCTCGATGAGCCGTCCGCCGAATGGGAACCAGGAGTTCGCACGTGCGCGTAACACATCGGCCGGGACCCGAAGCACCCGTCCACCAGTGACTCCGCGGCCGGTGGCGAGATACACGCCCTCGTCATCCCAGGCGCGGAACCCTCCGGCCCAACGACCCGGGACATCCATCTTGGCGACCACGACGTCCTCGCGGCCGACGTGCCTGATCAGGTCGACGGCCCCGTCGACGAGCACCCACCAGAAGTCGGCGTGCTCGCCGGCGCGGAAGAGGTCCACCCCGGGCTGTATGCGGACCTCGGTACCACCCTCGAGCAGCTGGTCGAGCTGATCGTCCTTCAGGCCGTCGAAAACGCTGAGCGGGCGCAGATCCTCGCGGCGCATCAGGTCGTCGCCAGGTATCGGTGGACCAGGTAGACCGACATTGCGCCTTCGCCTACGGCAGACGCCACCCGCTTCATCGAGTCGAGCCGCACATCTCCGGCGGCGAAAACTCCCGGCACGCTCGTCTCGAGCACGAAGGGCGGTCGATCAAGTGGCCAACGCGGGGCATCCGGCAGATGCAACGCAGCCATGAGGTCCTGACCGGTGACCACGAAGCCACGATCGTCTCGGGCGACGCTGGCGCCGACCCAGTCGGTGTGCGGGGACGCGCCGATGAATGCGAACAACCAGCTCGCCGGCACCTGCTCGGTGCCTCCGCTGCCGCCGTCGAGGATGGTGAGCGTCTGGAGATGACTGTCGCCGCCGGCGGCAACGACCTCAGTCCCGTACCGCACCTCGACATTCGGTGTCGCCGTGATCCGCTCCACCAGGTAGCGGGACATGGTCGCCTCGAGGGTCGCCGCACGAACGACCAAGACAACGCGCTTGGCGTAGCGCGAGAGGTTGAGCGCTGCCTGGCCCGCCGAGTTGGCCGCCCCGACGACGTAGACGTCGTCACCCTGGGTCTGGATGGCCTCGCTGGCATCGGCGCCGTAGTAGATGCCGCGGCCGGTCAGTTCTGCGAAGCCAGGCCCAGCGAGCCGTCGATATGACACGCCAGTGGCGATGATGAGTGTTCGCGCCTCGATCTCACCCGCGCCTTCGAGCAGCACTGCCCGCACGGGTCCGCGGACCTCGAAGCCGACGACATCTCGGGCCAGCACCAGCTCCGCACCGAATCGTGAGACCTGAGCGAGTGCGCGCTGGGCCAAGTCGGAGCCGCTCAATCCCCGTGGGAAACCGAGGTAGTTCTCGATCGACGCGCTTTGCCCCGCTTGTCCACCGGGCGCCTCACGCTCCACGACGACGGTACTCAGCCCCTCGGATGCGGCATACACCGCGGCCGCCAAGCCGGCCGGGCCACCACCGACGATGCAGACGTCGTACAGCGGCTGCTGGGCACTGGTCCGCAAGCCAAGCGCGCCGGCGACGTCCCGTATCGAGGGTGCGCGCAGGGTGTCCCCGTCGGGGATCAGCACGAGCGGAAGATCCGCCGGGCCCGCCTCAGCCAGCTCGCCCAACCGTTGCCCCTCGGCATCGAGCTCGATGTCGAACCAGTGGTACGGCACATGATTGCGCGCCAGGAACATCTTGATCTCGTGACTGCGCTCGGACCAGCGATGCCCAACTAAGCGAATCGCGGTGGAATGGTCCGGATGCGCGCGCTGCCAGTCCTCGAGCAGGTCGTCGACGATTGGGTAGAGCCGCTGCTCGGGCGGGTCCCATGGCTTGAGCAGGTAGTAGTCGAGCCCGACGTCATTGATGGCCCTGATCGCGACGTCCGTATCGGCATACGCGGTGAGCAGCAGCAACTTGGCGCCGGGAGCCTGCGCACGGGCATGCTCGAACAGCTCGATTCCTGTCATCTCGGGCATCCGCTGGTCGGATGCGATCAGCGCCACAGGCTCGTCGCGCAGTGCGAGCCTGGTCAGAACGTCCAGCGCCTCGCGGGCCGATGCCGTACGGACTATGCGGTGGTCGCTGCCGTAGCGACTGGCCAGGTCCCGTGTGATCGCAACAGACACGAGCGGGTCATCGTCGACGGTCAGGATCGTCGGCTTGGTCATGGCTCCGTATCTGGTGTTCGTTCTTCCATTCCGTTACCCCGGCACGACACCGCTCGGGTGCACAGGGCGTCAGCGATCGTAGCCGTCGCACGCTGGTGCAGTGCTGTTGGTGTTCCGCCTGGCCGACTGGGGACGATTCCCCAACAGGCTCCACCCACGGCGGTGGCTGGACGGTCCGCCTCGCTGCAGACCGCTTCCCCGAACTCCAAACCACCCACGCCACACGCCGGCAATCGATCCGCGCTAGGCGGCGGGGCCGCGGCGGCAACCTCGGAGCACCGCCGTCGCGGAGCCTTGACCTGAAGTCGACTTCAGCTCCTAGGTTGCGCGGCATGAGAGCCATTCGCATGCACGAGTTTGGGCCGGCTGGAGTGTTGCAGTACGAAGAACTCGATGACCCGAAGCCGGGTCCCGGCCAGGTCCGGATCGCCGTCGCCGCCAGCGGCGTTCACCTCGTCGACACGACCATTCGATCCGGCGCAATGGCCGACGGACCGTTGGCTAATCCGCGTTTGCCGACAATTCCCGGCCGTGAGGTCGCGGGTCGGGTGGACGCGGTTGGCGATGATGTGGACCCCGACTGGCTCGGCGCCCGCGTCGTTGCGCATCTCGGGGCCGAGTCCAGCGGCTATGCGGAGCTCGCGGTTGTGTCGGAGGTCTCCCTCCACCGACTCGGCCGAGCCGTTGCGGACGACGCGGCCGTTGCCATGATCGGCACCGGCCGTACCGCGGTGGGCGTGCTGGACGTGGCCGCGATCACTCCTGACGATGTCGTCCTCGTGACGGCCGCGGCCGGTGGGCTCGGCACTCTCTTCGTGCAGGCTTCCCGCGCTGCCGGTGCGGTCGTGATCGGCGTAGCAGGCGGTGGGTCGAAGGTCCGCGTGGCGCGCGAGCTCGGTGCACTCGCCGTCGACTACAGCAGATCCGACTGGCCCGCCGAGGTCCGTGCCGCGTTGGACGACCGGCCGATCACGGTGGCTCTCGACGGCGTGGGCGGCGACATCGGTGCGCAGGCCTTGGACCTGGTGTCACCGAACGGTCGGCTGGTGCTCTTTGGCTACTCCGCCGGCGCACCGACTGAGATCAACTTCTGGCGGCTCTACGCCACCGGCGTGCGGGTCGCGGTCGCACTCGGCCCGCACACCTTTGCACAGGGCCGGATGCGCGGGCTGGAGGAACGCGCGCTGGCCGCGGCCGACAGCGGCATGTGGCGCCCGCTCATCCAGCGGTTCCCGCTGCGCGACGCGGCGGCGGCGCATACCGCGATCGAGGCACGCGCCACGACCGGCAAGGTCGTGCTCATCCCCTGACGCGAGGCTCCGCTCACCGACGATCGTGGTCGCCCGCCGCCATGGCCGTCGACGAATGTGAGTCTTCGAAGTTGGAACGGCGGCGGCGCACCGCATAGCGTCGGCGTCGCACCGTCCAACAAGCCCTCGTAGCTCAGGGGATAGAGCAACGGTTTCCTAAACCGTGTGTCGGAGGTTCGAATCCTCTCGGGGGCACCGCCTTGAGATCCACGTTTCCGCACCCATGTGGCCATCTGCCGTCAAGGGTTGTGCTTGGTTGCCTCGCCGACCCCGGGTCGGTGAGTTGTGCATTCTTCGGCCGTCGCCTCGCAGGTAGCCGCGTCTGCCGGCGGGTGGGAGGGGTCAAGGTGGAGCCCCCGAGCGCGAAGCGCGAGAGGAACGACCTTGACGCCGACGAGCGCCGGCGGATGATCGGCTGCGAGGCGCGGGGCCAGCGGGTTGTTGTTCCAGGGTCGGTTCGGTGGGAAGCGGGGTGTGGTCCCGGTCGTCGGTCCTCGGAGTGGTCTCACATGCACCCATTCGGCGCCCGACGGTGTCGTCGGGGCGCGCATGACCGTGGTGCGGGACCGGGCTGCTCAGTCAGGTCATCGAGCGCGGCGGTGGCCGGCTCATGCGGAGATGCGAGCGCGCCCGGGG
>JBEVHX010000118.1:0-12962 GCA_040510995.1 Candidatus Nanopelagicales bacterium | reverse complement strand
CATGTCACGTGGACCACGTAGTCGATGAGCTTCGTGCCGTTGGAGTTGAAGCTCCCGGAGAAGACCGGATTGTCCGTGGTTACCGTGCAGCCGCTGCTCGTGTGCGCCTGCGCTGGCATCGCCAGCGCGAGGGGCGCCGCCAGTGCAGCAGTGGCCATGAGGCCCGTTGCTGCAATCCTTGATCTGTTCATGCCTGCTCCCTTTCTTGTGGGCTTCGGCGTCTCCGAGGCCCGATGACAGGACAGGTTGGCCAAGGCGGCTGCGGAAGTCCTGAGCACAAATGCGTAGATGCCCCCAGCGTCGCGCTTAGGGCGAACAGGCCCCATCCCGGCGTCGGTGGGCGGTCGTAGGTTGCGGGCATGGACCTCGTGCAGGCGCGGGAGCTCTGGCAGCCGCAGCCCGGCTGGCTCAATACGGCCAGCTACGGGCTACCGCCAACACCCGGGTGGGAGGCCCTGCAGACCGCGCTCGAGCAGTGGCGGCACGGCGCCGAGCACTGGGAGGTCTGGGATGCCTCGGTAGCGCGGGCCAGGGCCGCTTTCGCGCGGCTGGTCGGGGTGGATCCGGCGAACGTCACCATCGGTTCTGCCGTGTCGCAGCTGCTCGCCCCCGTCGCGGCGTCGCTGCCGGATGGGGCCCGGGTCGTCGTGCCGGACATCGAGTACACATCGCTGGTCTTCCCATTTCAGGCGCACGCGGACCGCGGCGTCGAGGTCGTGTCCGTTCCGCTGGAGGCCATGCTCGACGCCATCGACGAGCGCACCACCGTGGTTGGGGTGAGCGTCGTGCATTCGTCCAGCGGGGTGGTCACCGATCTCGCACTCCTGGTTGCGCGGGCCAGGGCCGTCGGTGCGATCGTGGTTGTGGACGCGACGCAGGCCGTCGGCTGGCTGCCCGTCGATGCGGCGGCGGTCGACGTGCTCGCCTGCGCTGCATACAAGTGGCTGATGTCTCCGCGTGGGACGGCGTTCATGGTCACGACACCGGCCGTCAGGCAGTGGCTGCGCCCGATCGCTGCCGGCTGGTATGCGGACGCCGACGTCACCGCCAACTACTACGGCCTGCCGATGGTGCTGGCCGAGGACGCGCGGCGCTTCGACATCTCGCCGGCATGGTTCTCTTGGGTGGGCTGCGCGCCGACGCTCGAGCTGATCGAGGAGATCGGTGTCGAGAAGATCCGTGATCACGATGTGGCGTTGGCGAACCGGTTCCGTGCCGGCCTAGGGATGACGCCCAGCAACAGCGCGATCGTGTCCGTGTCGATGCCCGACGCGTCGAATCGGTTGGAAAGAGCAGGGATCCGAGCGGCCGCACGGGCGGGCAGCATGCGGGCGGCGTTCCACCTCTACACGACCGAGGACGACGTGGACGACGCGGTGATGGCGCTGGCGAACTAGGCGACCAGCGGCCGAACCTCCTGCGCAACGAAGCGCACGAACCCTTCCGGGTCCGGGTCGTCCGGAGTGGGCTGCAGGACCACCGTTGTCGCGCCAGCGTCCGCCCACCGCGTGACGGCGCGCGCCACGTCGTCGGCGTCCCCGGCGGCGCGGCACTGTCGGTCGAGGTCATCGCGCGACTCCCGCTGCGCTCGATCGATGCGTTCCTGTGCCCCTGGCCCGGTGGCCGCGAGCACGTAGACCACAACGGCGTGCGGACGGTTGCGGGCGGCCGATGCCCGACCCTCGTTGATCCGCGCCACGGCGTCGCGAACACCGTCCGGGCTCGTGCTCGCGGTGATGATCGTGCCGTCCGCGAGGCTGCCGCTGAGCCGCAGCGTCTTCGGTCCGGTCGCACCGGCGAGCAGCATCGGCGGCGTCGTCGGCGGCCAGTCGAGCCGGACCCGGTTGAGTGAGACGTACCGACCGGCAGACGTCACCTCGTCCCCACCCAGCAGCGCGGCCAGGTTGATGAGATGCTCGCGCAGCAGCGTCAGCGGCGATTCCACGCGGGCCCCGACCTGAGCCATCCAGTCCTGCACGCCGTGGCCGAGCCCGACCGACACTCGACCTGGGAACAACTCACCCAGGGTCGCGACCTCCATCGCGGTCAAGGCGACGTTGCGCAGCGGCACCGGGAGCAGCCCGATACCGAGTCGCAGCCGGTCAGTCCATGCGAGCGCGGCCGCGGCGGTGGCCACACCGCTCTCGCGGAAGCAGTCCTCCCACAGCCAGAGCTCCTCCAGCCCGGCCGCGTCGGCCGCCTGCGCTACCGCACGTAGCCGCGACGGCGGCAGCTGGGGGAGGAACACCACACCGAGCGTCGTCATGCACCGCATCCTGTCGGTTCGACAGCCGACGCGGCTCTCCGGTTGGCTGGCGGGCATGACCATCGCGATGACACCGGACCCGGCGGACACCCGCAGCATGCGTGAGCGGATGGAAGCCGGCGACCTCTACATAGCTCGGGACCCTGAGCTGGTCGCCGGTCGGCGGCGCGGGCAGAAGCTGTGCCGGCAGTTCAACGACGCCGAGCAGGAGTCACCGGCTCAGCTGGAACTCCTGCGCGAGCTGCTCGGCAGCCTGGGCGAGGGGTCGCTCGTGTTGGCGCCGTTCCACTGCGACTACGGCGGCTATGTCGAGATCGGCCACCACACATTCGTCAACTACGGCTGCGTCGTTCTCGACGTGTGCCGAGTGACCATCGGCAACCACTGCTTGTTTGGCCCGAACGTGCAGCTGCTTTCGGCGAGCCACCCGGTCGACCCGGACGAGCGTCGTTTGGAGTGGGAGTACGGGAAGCCGATCACCATCGGGTCCGACGTCTGGGTCGGGGCCGGCGCGATCGTGTTACCGGGGGTCACCATCGGCGACGCTGCCGTCATCGGGGCGGGGGCTGTGGTCACGAAGGACGTCGCGCCGCGGACCATGGTCGGTGGCAACCCGGCCCGCGTGCTCCGGGGGGTCTGACCTCTCTCGCGAATGGCAACAATTTGCATGCCAACAATTCGCTCAGTCGGCAGGCTTCCGTCGTCGAAAAGGCGCGTCGCCGATCGTCGGGACGGTGAGAGGCTGGCAGACAGGCTGCCGCTGACCGCTCCCAGGAGGTTTCTGTGAAGTACCTGCTCCTCATCTACAACAACCGCGAGGCCTCCGACGCCTGGCTTGCCCTGCCGCCGGCCGAGCAACAGGCCTCGATGGATCTCTATTGGGCGCTCGACAGCTCGCTGAAGGAGTCGGGCGAGTTCCTGGGAAGCGAGCCGCTGCAAGGCGCCGAGACCGCAACGCTCGTCCAGGTCCGCGACGGCAAGCGCACGACAACCGATGGGCCCTTTGCCGAGACGAAGGAGGTCCTCGGCGGCTACTACCTCGTCGACTGCGACGGTCTCGACCGGGCACTCGAGATCGCTGCGCAGGTCCCGGACGCCCAGTGGGGGACCGTCGAGGTCCGCCCGGTCATGGACATGTCGGCGTTCGCTCCGGACGACGCGACTGCGCAGGCGAAAGCCTGACCGTCGGTTGATCCCAGGCCGCGCCTTCGAGGACCTGGTCCGTCGCGAGTCGGGCCAGGTGATCGGCGGTCTCTTGCGACGCTTCGGCGACTTCGATCTCGCCGAGGATGCGTATGCCGACGCCGTGCTGGCCGCGTGGGAGCACTGGCCGCACGACGGGGTCCCGGCGAATCCCGGCGCCTGGCTGTCGACGACGGCGCGCAACAAGGCGCTGGACCGCATCCGGCGCGAGACCCGACGCCCGGACCTCGAGCGACGCGCGGACGCCGACCGGGCGGGCGAGCCCGCGGTGGACGATCAGATGTTCGCGTCCTGGGCGCTGGACGACCGCCTGCACCTGCTCTTCCTGTGCTGCCATCCGGCGTTATCGCAAGCCGCGCAGGTCGCGCTGACGTTGCGGTCGGTGGCCGGCCTCACGACGTCGGAGATCGCGCGCGCCTTCGTCGTGCCCGAGTCGACGATGGCCCAGCGCCTGGTTCGCGCCAAGCGCAAGATCGCGGCCGCCGGAATCCCGTTCGGCATGCCGGCGGCGGTCGACCTGCCGGAGCGGGTCGAGGCAGTGTGCGCGGTCGTGTACCTCGTGTTCAACGAGGGGTATGCGTCCACCGGCGCAAACACGGTCGTCCGCGCTGACCTGTGCGCCGAGGCCGAACGGTTGGCCCATTTGATGCACCGACTGCTGCCCGATGACAGTTCCATCACCGGCCTGCTTGCCCTCATCGTGCTGCACGATGCCCGCCGGGCAGCGCGGCTGCGACCGGACGGTCGCTACGTTCCGCTCGAGGAACAGGACCGACGAATGTGGGACGCCGCCCGGATCGCGGAGGGGGAGCGGCTGGCCGAGCAAGGCGTCTCGACCGGCGCCCTGGGTCCCTACCAGCTGCAAGCCGCGATCGCGGCCCTGCACGCGACCGCGCCCTCCTACGACGACACCGACTGGCCGCAGATCCTGGCGCTGTACGACATCCACGAACGGGTGGCGCCGGGCCCAGTGGTCACGCTGAACCGAGCCGTCGCGCTCGCCATGTGCGAAGGCCCGGCCGCCGCGCTGGCCGTGGTGCGCGACCTGGAGCAGATCTCCGCAGCAGTGCCCGAGGACCGGCTGCTGGCGGTCAAGGCGCACCTGCTCGAGCGCGACGGGCAGATCGCCGCGGCGCGGGACGCATATGGGGACGCTGCGCTGGCCGCAGCGACGGCAGCGGAGCGGCAGTACCTGCTCGACCGCCGCGACCGGCTGGTTCCAGAGGCATCTCAAGTGAGCTCAGAGAACGCGACTCAGTGCGGCGCGATCCATACCTGACGGGACGCGGCCAGCACTGTGCCGTCCGCGGTGTGTAACGCGGTCCCGGCGTGCAGCTTGCGACCGTCCTCAGCGAGCCGCCACCCGACGACGACGCACGGCTCGCCTTCGTCAGGCAGCCGGATGATGCGCGCAGTCATCCGGCCCAGCAGCGCCTCGCCGCGCCCGCGCGGGCTCACTGCGTACGCCCCGGAACAGTCGATCGCCGACCACACCACCGGCACGCTCGCCTCGCGAGCAATCCATGGCGCGGCCACCACGTCGGGCATGCCGGCCACTGGGCCTGGGTGGATCGCCAGGTTGTCGTGCTCCGGCCTGATGCCGCACGAGAAGCATTCGGCGAAGACTGGGTCGCCCCACCGCACGTTGCGCTTTGTCGCTTCGGCCGCTTGGTCAGGCGACACCGTGGTCGGCTCGGTGTCGAGATGGCCTCGTGCCGCTACGGCGAGCACCTGCCCGTCATTGACCAACGCTGCGTGATCCGACACCGCGGTGATCTCGAGCGGGGTATCGAGCGGTGGGGGGAGGCGCAGCGTCACCTCGACTGCGTCCCGTCCGCCCTCGATCGCGTTGTTGTCATCGAGGTATGCGGCCAGCATGCCGGCCGCATACCCGCCGTTGGTGGAGGTGAGCGGTCCGCGGAAGCGACGGTCGAAGGCGACCCGCGTGGACATGCAGCGCAGACTACGACCAGATCAACCCGGCCCACGCGAAGCAGCCGAACGCGGCCGTCGACGCGATGGTCCGTAGCGCGTTGTAGCGGTTCCATGGTGACTCGAATGCTTGGCGCGTCGCGGCATGGTCGGTGTCGCCGGACGCGTCAAGCGCGTTGTTCAAGGGAATGTTGAACGCCGCTGTGACCACGATCACCCCGATCAGGGAGATCGCGACGCCGGCAATGGCCCAGCCGAGCACGTCACCCTGCTCGTCACCGAGCAGGGCGACCACGGTGGCCGTCCCGAAGACCACTGGCCCGAGATAGACGACCAGGAACATCGGGTTGAGAATCGTAACGTTGACCGCCTGCATGGCGGTCACCAGCGTCCGGTCGCCTGCCCTTGCCAGGCCAGGCATCACGGCATACGCAAAGGCGAAAAAGAGGCCGGCGGACAGCCCGGCAGTGACCATGCTCAGCAGCAACACGACGCGGGTGAGCACCGCCTCACGCTACCCAGACCCCGCTGCCGGCGGCGCGGGCTGCGAAGTCGGCGAAGTCGCGCGGCTCACGGCCGAGCGCACGCTGCACACCGTCGGAGAGTGACTCGTTGCGTCCGTCGAAGATGACGGTGAACAGGTCGGTCAGCATGTCCGCGAAGTCTGGCGGGAGACCTTCGGCAACCACACCCGAGCGGTACTCGTCGGCGGTGACCGGGACGTAGCGCACCTCCCGATCGGTGGCCGCGCTGATCTCGGCGGCCGCTTGCGCGAAGGTCAGCAGCCGCGGCCCGGTCAGCTCGTAGAGCCGGTCGACGTGCGCGTCACCGGTCAACGCGGCGACGACCACATCGGCAATGTCGTCGACGTCGAGAATCGGCTCCGCGACCGAACCGGCGGGCAGTGCGATCACGCCGCTGCGGACTCCGTCGGCCAGGAAGCTCTCGCTGAAGTTCTGGGCGAAGAACGCGCAACGAACGACGGTCCACTCGACGCCCGAAGCGCGGACGATGTCCTCGGCGGCCTTCGCGTCCGGCTCGCCCCGGCCGGAGAGCAGGACGATCCGCCGGACGCCGCGTTCGACCGCCAGCCGGGTGACCGTGTCGATGGCCTCGATGGCGCCGGGCATGGCGATGTCGGGGTAGTAGGTGAGGTACATCCGGTCAACGCTGTCCACGGCGGTGGCCCAGGTGGTGGGGTCCTCCCAGTCGAAGGGAGGCTGGCTGTGGCGGGAGCCGGCGCGAACCGGCAGGCCGAGCGCGGCGAGGCGCTCAGCGACTCGGCGACCGGTCTTGCCGGTGCTGCCGACGACGAGGGTCAGGGGTGGGGTCATTGGTGTCATGACGCTCAGCGAACCCGGGAAATCCGAGACGGTCCATGCATCAGACGCTCGATCGCATACGAGAACGTCTAGGATGCGGCGATGGACGCACTCGTAGGACTGCTCGACGGGCCACGGGCGCGGGACGCCTTCCTGCTGCGGGTGATGATGAGCCCGCCGTGGTCGATCGCGATCAGGGACCAGGCTCCGATCTCGCTGTTCTCACCGTTCCAGGGGGAGGCGTGGGTCACGCCGCCCGGGAGTGGCGACCCGGTCCGGTTGGGACCGGGCGACGTCGCGGTGGCTCGTGGGCCGGATCCGTACGTGGTCTCCGACGCGCCGGATACCGAGCCGATGATCGTGGTGCTGCCAGACCAGGTCTGTCAGACCGTGGATGGCGAGAGCCTCTCGCAGGCGTTGGACCTCGGCGTGCGGACGTGGGGCAACGATCCCGACGGCGAGACGATGATGCTGGTTGGGACGTACCCGGTGGCGGGTGAGATGGGCCATCGCCTGCTGGCGGCCATCCCGCCGCTGGTCACGATGTCGTCGGCGGAGCTTGACAGCCCGGTATTGGCGTTGTTGGCCGCCGAGATCGTTCGGGACGAGCCGGGGCAGGAGGTCGTGCTCGACCGGCTGCTCGACCTGCTCTTGGTGTCTGTGCTGCGCGCTTGGTTCGCCAGACCCGAGGCTGCGGCGCCCGGCTGGTACAGCGCGCAGACCGACCCGATCGTGGGCAAGGCGCTGCGCCTCATGCAGAACACGCCCGAGCACCCGTGGACTGTGGAGAGGCTCGCGCGAGAGACCGGCGCGTCCCGCGCCACGTTTGCACGTCGATTCCAAGAACTCGTCGGCGAGCCGCCGATGACCTTCCTGACCGACTGGCGGCTGACCCTGGCGGCGGAGCTGTTGCGAGAGCCGCACGCCACCGTCGGTTCCGTCGCGCGCCGCGTCGGATACGCCAACCCGTTCGCTCTCAGCGCCGCGTTCAAGCGAGAGCGCGGCATCAGCCCGCGCGAGCACCGGGCACTCGTCGTCCGCGCTTGACCTGCCGGACCCATCGGGCAGCCCGATCCGACGACAGGTCGGGTTATGGGAGTGCGCTGAGCGGAGCCGTCGACACGGTTCCGTCCGCGTCCGTCCAGGTGATCGTCGCCGACGCGGACGCCACGTCGGCGTCGAGCTCGGCGACCTGGTCGCCGGCTGTCCAGGTCGCGCTGATCCGCGAGCCGCCACCGAAGACCGTGTACGCGCCGTCGAAGGCTGGGTGCGTGTTGCGGAAGCGGATCAGCCGGGTCAACGCCCGCACGACCGGACGTTCGAGCTCGGTCGTGATCTCGTCGCGCGAGTAGTGATGCCGGTTGACGTCGCGTCCAACACCGGTGGCGGCCAGCAGCTCCATGTCGTTCGACCCAGCGAGCAGGCCGACGTAGTAGACCTGCGGAACGCCCGGCGTCCAGAACTGCAGCGCGCGGGCCAACAGGTACCGGTCGTCGTCGCGGCCCAGTGCGTCGAAGAACGTGCAGTTGACCTGGTACAGGTCCAGGTTGGACGCGGCGGCACCGGTCGCCCGGCGGGAGGTCCCGCCGCTGTTGTCGTGCATGGTCTCCACCAGGGTGTCGATCTGCTCCGGCGTGAGCAGTCCGAGCTGGGCGCGGTCCTGCGCGTCCGCGCCGACATCGATGACGCCGATGCCGTCGTGGGTGTCCAGCACGGTCACCGCGTTGGTTGGCCGGGCCGCGAGCCAGGACAGCAGCGGGTCGGCATCCCCAACCGTCAGCGCGTGCAGCAGCAACGGCGGCAGCGCGAAGTCGTAGACCCGATCGACCTTCCGCGCGATCTCGATCTGTTGCTTGTAGTAGGAGTGCACCTCGACCAAGACCTCGAGACCGCGGTCATGGCACCACTCGGTGAGGGTGTCGATGAACGCGAACGTCTCCGGCGTCATGAACGAGGTCGACCCGGACGTCTTGACCGCGTAACCGACCGCGTCCAACCGAACGTTGGCCACGCCCGCATCAGCGATCCGGTCCAGCACCAATCGCAGGTATCCCTGCGTCGCCGGCGCGCGCACGTCCACGTCGATCTGCTGCGCGGTGAACGTCGTCCAGACCAGCCGCTTGCTGCCGTCTGCCAGCTGGTAGGTGGTGAACGGCAGCCCCGGTCGCGGCCGGTACAGCCGGACCAGGTCCTCCTCGCGCGCGCCGTCGGGGAAGGCGCCGCCCAGGGTCAGAAACATGCCGTCGTACTGCGACTGCGACCCGCGGGCCAGCCAGTCGAGGAACTGCGGCGAGGACGAGGACACGTGGTTGACGATCACGTCCACCATGACCTCGCGGTCCGTCGACAGCGCAGCGACGTCGTCCCACGACCCGAGCCGGTCGTCCACCTCCGTGTGGTCAACCGGGTCGAACCCGGCGTCCGCACCGTCGAAGGGTCGGTAGAAGGGCAGCACGTGCACCCCGCCGAACAGCCCGGCCAGCGGTCCGTCGAGCAGCTCCCGCAGGCCACGGAGGTCGCCGCCGAAACGATCGGCGTAGGCAATCAGCTCAACGCGCCCCGTTGTGCCACGCTCCCGGCCGTTCACCTGCCGCATCCTTCCATCGCGGCGTCAAGAACGCGTCAAGATCCTCAGCGAGCGTGTGAACGCAATGACAAAAGTGGGATCGCCCCCTACGAAACGGCGACACCCTCATTGGCATGAACGACGTCCTGAGTCTCGTCATCGTCGCAGTGCTGGCGGGAATCGTCTGGCTGGTTGTGCGAGGCCTCGAGCGCCTCGGTGTGGACCGGTGAGCGCCGAGAACCTGGTCGGGCTACTGCTCGCCATCGGCATCGTCGGCTATCTCGTGTTCGCGGTCCTGTTCCCGGAGAAGCTCTAGATGTCCGCCACGACTGCCGGTCTGATCCAGATCGGCGTCCTCATCGCTGCGCTCGCGCTAATCCACCTGCCGCTGGGCGACTACATGGCTCGGGTCTACAGCGGCACCAAGCACAGCCGCGTCGAGCGCGCCGTGTACCGGCTCGGCGGCGTCAACCCGGATGCCGATATGCGCTGGTCGGTCTACCTGCGCAGCCTGCTCGCGTTCTCCGTGGTCTCGATCCTGGTGCTCTTTGGCCTGCAGCGGCTGCAAGGTGCGCTGCCTTGGTCGCTCGGCTTCGACGGCGTGCCGCCGTACCAGGCGCTGAACACCGCGGTGTCGTTCGTGACGAACACGAACTGGCAGTCGTACTCCGGCGAGGCGACCATGGGCTACTTCGTGCAGATGTCCGGCTTGGCGCTGCAGAACTTCGTGTCTGCTGCCGTCGGGATGGCGGTCGCGATCGCCTTGGTCCGCGGCTTCGCCCGCTCGCGCAGCGATGGGCTCGGCAACTTCTGGACCGACATGGTGCGCGGCACGTTCCGCATCCTGCTGCCGATCGCGTTCGTCGCTGCCGCGCTGCTCCTCATCGGTGGGGTTGTGCAGAACCTCGCCGACCCGACCACGGTCGAGACCCTCGCCGGAGGCACGCAGTCGATCCCAGGCGGTCCGATCGCAACCCAGGAGGCGATCAAGGAGCTCGGCACCAACGGTGGTGGCTTTTTCAACGCCAACAGCGCGCACCCATTCGAGAACCCGCAGGCGTGGACCAACCTGCTCGAGATTTTCCTGCTGCTGTGTATCCCGTTCTCGTTGCCGCGCACCTTTGGCAAGCTGATCGGCGACACCAAGCAGGGGTATGCGATCGTCGCGGCGATGGCGATCCTGTGGATCGCCGCCGTGACCGCCGCGGTTGTCTTCGAGACGCAGGGCAACGGCCCGGCCTTCCAAGCGGCCGGCGCCGCGGTCGAGGGCAAGGAGACCCGGTTCGGCATCCCGATCTCGGCGACCTTCGCGGCATCCACGACGTCAACGTCGACCGGAGCCGTGAACAGCTTCCATTCCTCGTTCACGGGACTGGGCGGCGGTGTGCCGCTGGTCAACATGATGCTGGGCGAGGTTACCCCCGGCGGTGTCGGCGCCGGCCTGTACGGAATGCTTGTGCTCGCGGTGCTCGCCGTCTTCCTGGCCGGTCTCATGGTGGGCCGAACCCCGGAGTACCTGCGCAAGAAGATTCGCGCCCGCGAGATCAAGCTGGTCGCGTTGTACGTGCTGGTGGTGCCCACGTTGCTGCTCAGCGGTGCGGCGGTCGCGATGGCGACCGAGACCGGCCGCGCATCGATCCTCAACGGCGGGCCGCACGGCCTGTCCGAGGTGCTCTATGCCTTTGCCTCGGCGTCGAACAACAACGGCAGCGCATTCGCCGGGCTCAACGCGAACACGGACTTCTACAACATCGCGTTGGCGGTCTGCATGTTCCTCGGTCGGTTCCTGCCGATCGCGTTGGCCCTTGCGTTGGCCGGCTCGCTCGCCCGGCAGCCGCACACCCCGGTCACGGAAGGCACCCTGCCGACCCACCGCGCGCTGTTCGTGACGTTGCTCGGCGGCACCGTGCTCGTGATCGGCGCACTGACGTACTTCCCGGCGCTCGCGCTGGGACCACTTGCCGAAGGACTCGTCTGATGGCTGTCGCCACCACCCCGGCCCGGGTCACCGCCGGCGTCTTCGACCCGGCGATGCTGCTTCGGGCTCTTCCTTTGGCGATCCAAAAGCTCGACCCGCGGCACATGGCGCGCAACCCGGTCATGTTCGTCGTCGAGGTCGGGTCCGTGCTGACCACGGTGCTGGCGGTCACCGACCCGAGCGTGTTCGGCTGGCTCGTGGCGATCGTGCTCTGGCTCACGGTCGTGTTTGCAAACCTCGCCGAGGCGGTCGCCGAAGGACGCGGCAAGGCGCAGGCCGCAACCCTGCGGGCCGCCCGCCGGGACACCATCGCGCGACGTCTGGTCGATGGTGACGAAACCAAGGTGCCCGGCACCGAATTGGCCGTCGGTGACCTGGTCGTCTGCGAGGCGGGTGATGTCATTCCCGGCGACGGCGACGTCATCGAGGGCGTCGCCAGCGTCGACGAGTCGGCGGTCACGGGTGAGTCGGCGCCGGTCATCCGCGAGAGCGGCGGCGACCGGAGTGCGGTCACCGGCGGCACGAAGGTGCTGTCCGACCGCATCGTCATCAGGATCATGTCGAAGCCGGGGGAGACCTTCCTCGACCGGATGATCGCCCTCGTCGAGGGTGCGGCCCGGCAGAAGACGCCGAACGAGATCGCGCTCGACATCCTGCTTGCCAGCCTGACGATCATCTTCATGCTCGCGGTGGTCTCACTGCAGCCGTTCGCGGTGTACAGCGGCGCCGAGCAGTCGGTGCTGATCCTGGTCGCGCTGCTCGTCTGCCTCATCCCCACGACCATCGGCGCCCTGCTGTCGGCGATCGGCATCGCGGGCATGGACCGGCTGGTCCAGCGCAACGTGCTCGCGATGTCCGGTCGCTCGGTTGAGGCTGCGGGTGACGTGAGCACCCTCTTGCTCGACAAGACCGGCACCATCACTCTGGGCAACCGGCAGGCCACCGACTTCATCCCCGCGACCGGCGTTGACGAGACCGCGTTGGCCGACGCCGCCCAGCTGGCGTCTCTCGCTGATGACACGCCCGAGGGTCGCTCGATCGTCGTGCTCGCCAAGCAGCGGTATGCCCTGCGCTCGCGCGAGGAGGGCTTGCTCACGCACGCGACGTTCGTGCCGTTCACGGCTCAGACGCGGATGAGCGGCATCGACGTCGACGGCCGACGGGTGCGCAAGGGCGCGGCGAGCGCGGTCTTCGACTGGGCGCGCGAGCAGGGCGGCACCGTTCCGGCCGAGGTTTCCGCAATGGTGGATGCCGTCTCGGCGGCCGGTGGCACGCCGCTCGTCGTCGCCGACGGCTCCGCGGTGCTCGGCGTCGTCCATCTCAAGGACGTCGTCAAGGAGGGCATGAGCGAGCGGTTCGCCGAGCTGCGGTCGATGGGCATCCGCACGGTGATGATCACCGGCGACAACCCGTTGACCGCCAAGGCGATCGCTGACGAAGCCGGTGTCGACGGTTACCTCGCCGAGGCCACACCCGAGGACAAGCTCGCATACATCAAGAGCGAGCAAGAGGGGGGCCGGCTCGTCGCCATGACCGGCGACGGCACCAACGACGCACCCGCGCTTGCGCAGGCCGACGTCGGCGTCGCGATGAACACGGGGACGTCAGCGGCCAAGGAAGCCGGCAACATGGTCGACCTCGACTCCAACCCGACCAAGCTCATCGAGATCGTCGAGATCGGCAAGCAGCTGCTCA
>JBEVHX010000117.1:0-5514 GCA_040510995.1 Candidatus Nanopelagicales bacterium | reverse complement strand
CGATGATGGCGGCTGCGACGTTGTCGTTCTGAAGCACCCAGGCCACGGCCAGCTGCGCCATCGTGAGGCCGACTTCATCGGCGATCGGACGCAGCCGCTGCACGGCCTCGAGCAGCCGCTCGTTGGCGACCGTGCCGGCGATGAACCGGCTGCCGGTCGCGTCGGTGGCCCGTGAGTTCGCCGGCGGCGGCTGCCCGGGCAGGTACTTGCCGGTCAGCACACCCTGGCCCAGCGGCGAGAAGACGAGCTGCGACAGCCCGAGCTCGCGGCAGGCTGGCACGACCTCGGCTTCGATCACCCGGTAGATCATCGAGTACTGCGGCTGGTTGGACACCAGCCGGTCGAAGCCCATCTGCTCGGCGATCTGGAACGCGTCGTGGATCTGCGAGGCCTTCCATTCCGAGACCCCGACATACAGGACCTTGCCCTGCCGGACGAGGTCGTCGAAGGCACGCAACGTCTCCTCGAGCGGTGTCTCGTAGTCGTAGCGGTGGGCCTGCAACAGATCGACGTAGTCGGTGTGCAGACGTCGCAGCGACTGATGGGCCGAGGCGAAGACGTGCTTGCGCGACAGACCGCGGTCGTTCACCCCGCGGCCGGTCGGCCAGTACACCTTGGTGAAGATCTCGAGCCCGTCACGGCGCTGACCCTTCAGCGCGTCCCCGAGAATGCCTTCGGCGCGACCACGCTGATAACCGTCCGCGGTGTCAAACGTCGTGATGCCCGCATCGAGTGCGGCGTTGACGCACTCGACCGCGCGGTCGTCGTCGATCTGCGAACCGTGGGTGACCCAGTTGCCGTAGGCGATCTCGGAAATCTTCAGCCCGCTACGGCCGAGGTGGCGAAACTCCATGGCGTCGAGCCTATGCGCCGGGTTCGGCTAGATCGGCTGACCGGGCTTGACGACGGGGCGGGGCAGCCGCAGCCGTCGCAGCTGGAGCGAGCGCATCAGCGCATACGTTGTGCAGCCCTTGAGGGACTCGTCCGGGAATCGTTGCCGCAGCTGCTTCTTCAGTCGCCAGGTCAGATAGAAGGAGTCTGCGATGACGAGCACGATGACGATCAGCCATACCAGCACGGCGTAGGCGTTGATGGGCGGCGGCAGGAAGCTGAGGACGAAGATGCCGACGGCCATCGGCAGGAAGAACTCGGCGACGCTGCGTCGGCTGTCGATGAAGTCGCGGACGTAGCGACGCACCGGGCCCTTGTCGCGCGCCGGCAGGTAGCGGTCGTCACCGGCCATCATCCCGGCGTTCGCCGTGGCGCGGCGCTCCGCGCGTCGCTTGCGTTCGACGGCCGCGGCCTCCTTGCGCGTCTTGGGTGGCTTGACGCGGGCTAGTCGCGCCGCCTCGGCCTCCTTGCGGGTCGGCGTCGCCCGGCCCTTGCCGGCGACGACTGAGGATTCGGCCGTGGTCTCCTCGGCGGGCTGACGACGCTTGAACACAGGCATCAGGGTATGCGAGCGCCGGCTGGCCGCCGACCGCTGTGGTGGGCCTGCGCCAGCCGGCGCAGGGCGGTCAGCACGGTCTCGAAGACCACGGTGCCGACGACCGCGCGTTCGACCGCATCGTCGCGGGTGCTCGTGTCGTAGGCGTAGGCGACCTCTCCCTCGGCCAGCGTGTCCACTGCGGCCGCATATGGGCGGAACGCGTCGGCGTCGACCGGCCAGCCAAGCCGGCGCAACGCGGACAGCGCGGACGCGAGCTCGTCGACGATCGCCGGGTCGGCGTCGGTCTGCCACCCGAGCTCGTCGAGGAGCGCGGCAACCTCCGTGCTCGACCCCGGCTCTGGTGGGACACCGAGGGAGCGGACAGCGAGCGCGCGGTGGGCGACGCCGAGGACGTCGTGGGTGGGCAGCCGCTCGTCCGCCAGCGCGTCAGTCACGCCGCGCAGCGCAGAGATCGACAACCGCCCGACGTCGAGCATGACGCGGATGAGGTGCAGTCGCTGCAGGTGCTGCTCGCCATACTCGGCCTGGGTGGCGGTGGTCGGGGTGCCGGCCGGCAGGAGGCCCTCGCGCAAGTAGTACTTGATCGTCGGAATGCTCACACCGCTACGTCGGCTCAGCTCCGAGATTCGCACCCTGCATCCTCAAGTTGGCGTTGACTGCCAGAATCTTGGATAGTAGAACTATCCAAGTCGGATAGCAACACTATCCAAAGGGGTTGGAAATGGACGCCACCGTGACCTTGTCCCAGGCGACGCTGCAGACCGCGGGTGTGCTGCTGGTCGCGATCGTGACGATCGAGTTCGGCGGCGCCTACCTGCTGCGAGTCGTGCAAGGCGAGGTACCGCTGACCGGCTTCCAGCAGAGCTTCGCGCGCGCCGGACACGCGCACGCGGGCGTCCTGGTGTCTCTCGGGCTGATCTGCCAAGTGTTCGTCAACGCGTCGGAGCTGGATGGCGCTTGGCGAACGGTCGCAACCGTCGGCGTGCCGGCCGCTGCGATCCTGATGCCTGCCGGCTTCTTCTTCTCCTCAATGGGCAAACAGCGGACCACGCCCAACGGCTTCTCTGCGCTGATCTGGCTGGGTGCACTGTCCTTGGCCGCCGGCACCCTCACCCTCGGCATTGGCCTGCTCGCCGCCTGACTGACCTGGTTCACCAGCCCGGTGGCGAACGGCCAAGAGCGCCGACGCAGCGGCACGGTCGTTGAGCACGGGTGGCTCGGTCGCGCGGGTCAGTCGATGCGGGCGACGTCCCCTGGCAGGGCGAGCATCCGGTCGAGGGCGACCCGCGCCCAGTGCGCAGTGTCGTCGTCGACGACGATCTGGTTGACAACGCGACCCTCGACCAGCTGCTCCAGCGCCCAGACCAGGTGCGGCAGGTCGATCCGGTTCATGGTCGAGCAGTAGCAGACGGTCTTGTCGAGGAACATGACCTGCTTGTCGGGGTTCTGCGCCGCCAGCCGCCGGACCAGGTTGAGTTCCGTCCCCACCGCCCAGGCTGACCCGGCCGGCGCCGCCTGGATGGTCTGGATGATCTTCTCGGTCGAGCCGATCGCGTCGGCCCGGAGGACGACATCGTGCCGGCACTCCGGGTGCGCGATCACGTGCACGCCCGGAACCCGCTCGCGGATCTCATCGACCGACGCGGCGGTGAAGCGACCGTGCACCGAGCAGTGGCCGCGCCACAGGATCATCCGCGCACCCGCGAGCTGCTCGCGGGTCAGACCGCCGTCCGGCTTGTGCGGGTCGAACAGCGCGCACTCGTCCAGCGTCATTCCCATCTCGAGCACGGCCGTGTTGCGCCCCAGGTGCTGGTCCGGCAGGAAGAGCACTCGTTGCCCCTGCTCGAAGGCCCATTCCATTGCGCGCTTCGCGTTCGACGAGGTGCACACCGCACCACCGTGCCGCCCGGTGAAGGCCTTGATCGCCGCGCTGGAGTTCATGTACGTGATCGGGATCGTGCCCTCGGCAGCGCCCAGGTCACCCAGCACATCCCAGGCGTCTTCGACCTGGCTGATCGCGGCCATGTCCGCCAGCGAGCAGCCCGCGGAGAGGTCCGGCAGCACGACCTGCTGGTGGTCGGCGGTGAGGATGTCCGCGCTTTCCGCCATGAAGTGCACGCCGCAAAAGACGATGTATGCGGCCTCGGGCCGCGCCGCCGCCTCGCGCGCCAGCTTGAACGAGTCGCCGGTGACGTCGGCGAACTGGATGACCTCGTCGCGCTGGTAGTGGTGGCCGAGCACGAACACGTTGCGGCCCAGCGCCGCCTTCGCCCTGGTGGCCCGCTCGACCAGGTCCGGGTCACTCGCGGCAGGCAGGTCACCCGGGCACTCGACGCCGCGCTCGCTCGCCGGGTCCGTGCCTCGGCCGAGCACGAGCAGGTCAAGCATTGTGGTGGTCACGCCGCCCATCCTCGCATCCGCATGCGCGGTGGAAGGATGGGCCTCGTGACGCGAGAAGCGACGCCACCGACCGTCGAGCTGCTCGAGCCGCGGGAGGTTCCACTCGGCGGTCAGCGGGCGATGCTCGTCCGCCGTACCCTGCCGCACAAGAATATTCGCACCATCGGCGCGTGGTGCTTCGTCGACGACTACGGGCCAGCAGACATCGCCGGCACCGACGGCATGCAGGTCCCGCCGCATCCGCACACCGGCCTGCAAACCGTGAGCTGGCTGCTCGAAGGCGACGTGCTGCATCGCGACAGCCTCGGCTCCCAGCAGCGAATCGAGCCGGGTCAGCTCAACCTGATGACGGCCGGAAGCGGCATCGCGCACGCGGAGCAGTCGCCCGAGACCCGAGCCTCGGACGCTCTGCGTGGTGTCCAGCTCTGGGTCGCGCTCCCTGACGATCAACGGCATGCTGCGCCGGCGTTCGACCACCACGCCGACCTGCCGGTCGTCGAGGACGACAGCTGGCGGGCGACGGTCCTGCTTGGGAGCTTCGATGGTGTCGAGTCCCCGGCGCGCGCGTTCACCCCGATCGTCGGCGCCGAGGTTCGGGTGGATGCGGGGGAGCACCGGCTGCCGCTGGATCGCGCATTCGAGCACGGTCTCCTGGCACTGGACGAAGGTCTGGCATTCGACGGCCTGCAGGCACAACCCGGGTCGATGGTGTACCTGGACGAAGAGCGACCGGACGTCGCGGTGTCCGCGGCATCCGCCGGCCGGCTGCTGCTGCTTGGTGGCATCCCGCTGGACGAAGAGCTCCTGATGTGGTGGAACTTCGTCGCCCGCGACCACGACGAGATCGTCGAGATGCGGACGGCATGGATGCAGGCGGTCGAGGGCGCGGACACCCGCTTCGGCCAGGTCACCGCCTATGAAGGACCGAGCCTGCCGGCACCGGCGATGCCGATGACCCGGCTGCGCGCGCGACCCGGTCGCCGGACCTGAGACGGTCAGCGGCTTGTGGAGAGCTCCGACTGGACATCGGGAGGGTGCGACGCGCGGGTGGGTAGCGTCGCGTCCCGTGCGCGTCCTCATCGCACCCGACAAGTTCGCTGGGACGTTGTCGGCAGTCGATGCGGCGGAGGCGATCGCGACCGGCTGGTCACGTCATGCGCCCGCCGACGAGCTCATGCTCGTCCCGCTCTCCGACGGCGGACCCGGCTTCGTCGACATTCTGTACTCGGCACTCGGTGGATCGTTGCGGTTGTCGACGGTGCCCGGACCGCTGGGCGAACCGACCCCCGCGACCTGGCTGCTGGTCGACGGCACCGCGTACATCGAGGCGGCGCAGGCCTGCGGTCTCGGCTTGGTTCCCCCGCGCGAGCGGCGGCCGCTCGACTCCACCACCCGCGGCGTGGGCGAGCTGCTTCGCGCCGCCCTTGACGGCGGTGCGACGCGGGTCGTCGTCGGGGTCGGCGGGACTGCTTCCACCGACGGCGGTGCCGGACTCATCGAGGCGCTCGGTATGCGCTGGCCGGATGGCGTGGACCTCATCCTTGCCTCGGATGTGGAGTCGCCGCTGTTGGGCGTGTACGGGGCGGCCCGGATGTTCGGACCGCAGAAGGGTGCCTCCGATGCCGAGATCGAGGTGCTCGAAGGCCGCCTGACGGCTTGGGCCC
>JBEVHX010000116.1:0-2836 GCA_040510995.1 Candidatus Nanopelagicales bacterium | reverse complement strand
ACCTGTAGGCGGAGGTCTGCACCGAATGAAGCACGCGCCGCTGCACGGGCAGGACGTCGCATACGACGAGATCGAGGGCTCCGGGCCGGTCCTGCTGCTGGTGCATGGAATTGGCTCGAGCAGTCGGACCTGGGACACCGTCGTTCCGGTGCTCGCCGAGTCGGGGGCGGCGGTACTGATCGTCGACCTGCCGGGCCACGGCCAGTCCGGGAAGGAGCGCGGCGACTACAGCCTCGGCGCGAGCGCATCTACGTTGCGGGACCTGCTCGACCATCTCGGGCACGATCGGGTGGTTCTGGTCGGGCACTCGCTCGGCGGCGGGATCGCCATGCAGTTCGCCTACCAGTTCCCGGATCGCTGCGAAGGGCTGGTGCTCGTCGCCAGCGGCGGTCTCGGACGCGAGGCGTCGGTCCTGCTCCGCGCCGCCTCGCTGCCGGGTGCGGAGCTTGTGCTCCCGGTCATCACGCATCGTCGGACCCGGGCAGCGTTGGAGGGACTCGGTTCAGCGCTGGCCCGGGTGCACATGCGGCCCGACTTGGTCTCGGGTGACACGTTGCGCACACTCGACGAGCTCTCGGCGCCCGAGGCGCGCGCCGCGTTCTTGGCGACGTTGCGTGGGGTGATGGATCGATCCGGTCAACGGGTGTCGGCGATCAGCAAGCTGCCAACGGCCGCGCGGGTGCCGATGCTGCTCGTCTGGGGCGACCGCGACCCGATCCTGCCGCTGCGACACGGCCGCGACGCCGCCGAACTGATCGAGGGCAGCCGGCTGGTCGTGTTCCCTGGGGCCGGACACGAGCCGCACCGCTTCGACCCCGAGCGCTTCGCCCGGCTGTTGAGCGACGACGTCGTCAGACAGCCGCGGCCAAGTTCGGCATGACGGCAAGGGACACCAGCTCAATCGCAACCATCAGCCGTATCCGATGGGCCTGACGTTGCTCACGGTATGACCGCGACTAACGGCGCATGGTCGGATCCGATGGCGCCGCGCCGCCGGGTCGGGTCGTCGGCCACGCTCGGCAGTGGGCTGTCGAGCACCACGCGCACCGAGGTTCGGTCCAGCCGGTCGAGCACGGCTCTTGTGACCAACAGATGGTCGATGACCTCCCTGCGTCCGCGATAGATCCGCGTGTACGCCGCTGAGCCGTCCGGCAGCGGTTGGAGCAACGGCGCCAGGTTCCACAATCGCCAGCCGTCGCCGCGGTCCGGGCGGTTCTCACCGGCGGTGCCGATCTCCGACCCGCCCGGGCCGAGCAAGATCTGTGTTGTGGCCGCGTCCGCGCCATCGTTGAGGTCACCGGCCAGGATCAATGCGGTCGACGGGCCGGCTCCGTCGAGGTTGGTGTTGACGCCGTCCCGGATCGTTGCTGCTTCGACCGCGCGCTGCATGATCGCGTATGCCGCATACCGAGCCCGCTCGTCCTCGCTGCGCGGGGAGAACCGGCCGCCGGGGAAGGTCAACAACTTGCTCTTGAGGTGACACGCCACCAGTGTGAGGGGACCCGACGATGCGGCCACGGTCGTCGCGAGCGCGCCTCGCCGCAGCCGCTCCAGCTTCTCGCCAAGGTCGCTGATCTGAGGCGGCTGCAGCAGGCCGGGCAGCTCGACGATGTCGTGCGAACTCAGAACTGGCAGCCGGGAGAGAACGGCGACTCGGATCCCTCGCGGGTCGGGCGCCTGGGACAGCCGCGCCTCCCACATGCCGTGGAGTCGCGCAACCAAGTCGTCGAGCGCCGCCGGGTCCCCTACCTCCTGCAGCGAGATGACGTCGGCGTCTAAGGAGTCGATCGTGCCGGCCAGCATCGCCAGCTTGGCCTCGTACGACTCGAGGTCGGGCGGCCCGTACTCGGACCCCGGCAGAAAGAGGTTCTCGATGTTCCAGGTCGCGACCGTCGTCACGGCGCGGGCTTACGCGTGCAGACCTTCGACGGAGTCCAGGACGTCGCCGGAGTCGTTGTGGGAGTGGGTGAAGCCGAGCCGACGCTCCTCGGCCACCGTGTCCTGGGATCGGAACGCGACAATGTACGCGCGTCGCCACGAGGCCGTCGTCCGGTTCCCACCCGAGCCGTGCAGCACGCCCTCGCTGTGAACCGTGATGTCGCCACGGGCAATCGGCACCGAGATCATGACGTCGTCGGCGCCAAGCTCGGTGACCAGCGTGTGGCTCTCGGCCCGATCACCGTGCAACGGGTGGTGTGCACGTACGGGCTGGCGGTGGCTGCCAGGCAGGAACTGCATACAGCCGTTGTCCACGGTCGAGTCGTCGACCGCAAGCCAGCAGGTCGCGGTTCGTCGGTCCTCCGTCTCGATCCAATACGCCTGGTCCTGGTGCCAGCCGAACACGGCGTCCTCGCGACCGGGCTGCTTGGCCAGGAGCTGGTCGAAGTCGATGACCATGCCGTCGCCACACAGCTGTCGGGCGATGCTCGTCGCGCGCTGCTCGAACACGTTGCCCTGCCATTCGGGGAAGTAGACCCGCGGCAGCATCACGTTCACGACCGCGTAGCCCGAGGGGTCGGTACCGTGCTCACCGGTGGTCATGTCGTTGAAGTCCTTGCCGGGCACCTCGATCTCGCGACCGAGGAACCGGTCGTACACCGCCTCGATCTCGGCCATCTCGTCGGGCGCGAGCACCGCTGGCAGGTGCACGAAGCCGTCGCGTTCGAAGGCCTGCCGGTCCTCGGGGCGTAGGACGTAGTCCCCTGCTCGTCGCCGGCCTGCGCTGCTGTCGTTCGTCACGCCGTCACGCTAGCGACAGGACCACGACCAGAGGCCGATGGTCGGACAGTCTCGCCCAGTGCAAGCCCTCCGGCACCTCGACCCGGCAGATCGTGGC
>JBEVHX010000115.1:0-12040 GCA_040510995.1 Candidatus Nanopelagicales bacterium | reverse complement strand
CCCGTGGGACGATGCCGGGCATGCCCGTCAGCACCCTCATCACGGTCGCACCTACCGGTGCCGAAACCGCGAAGGCCGACGCACCCGGCCTACCGGTCACCCTTGACGAGCTGGTCGACACCGCGCGGGCGTGCGAGGCCGCAGGTGCCGCGATGATCCACGTGCATATCCGCGACGACGACGCGAAACCGACTCTCGAGCTGCAACGGCTGAAGGACACCGTGGCGGCGCTGCGCGAGCAGACGACGATGGTCGTGCAACTGTCGACCGGCGGCAGCGTGCACGATGGGCTCGAGGACCGGCTTCGCGTGCTGGATGCCGACCCAGACTCCTGCTCGCTCACTTGCGGCACAGTCAACTTCGGGAACGACATCTTTCTCAACCCGTGGCCGTTCATGGTGGAGCTGTACCAGCGCAGCCAGGAGCGGGAGGTCGTGCCGGAGTTCGAGCTGTTCGACCTCGGCCACGTCACAGCCCTGCACCGGCTGCTCGACAAGCACGGCGCACCGTTCGGCGGCCGGGTGCACTGCGACCTGGTGATGGGTGTCCCCGGTGGTATGCCGGGAACGACTCAGGCGCTCGTCGCTGGCGTCAACGCGCTCCCCGCGGACGCGACCTGGTCAGCGACCGGTGTCGGCCGGACCACCCTCGCCGTTGCCTTCGCGGCGCTGTCGGCCGGTGGCCACCTCCGGGTCGGCATGGAGGACACGCTGACGCTCACCCGTGGGGTACCGGTCCGCGACAACGCCCAGCTCGTCGAGCGCGCGGCGACTCTCGCGTCGTTGGCCGATCGGCCGCCGATGTCCAGTGCCGACGCCCGCGAGCTGTTGCAGGTCAAGGATCGTCGGGCCGCCGCGTGAGCAGCGAGCATCCGGTCCTCGCTCAGGTCGAGCGTTCCGGCTTCGTCGAGGGTGAGCACCGTGGTTCGGTCGTGGTCCTCGGCGTCGACGGCCAGGTCTCCTATGCGGCCGGCGACGTCGACGCGCCGATGTTCCCGCGGTCGTCGAACAAGCCGCTGCAGGCCGTCGGCATGGTCCGGCTCGGGCTCGACCTGCCCGACCAGCTGCTCGCTCTGGTCACCGCTTCGCACTCCGGTGAGACCGTTCACTTCGACGGGGTGGCGGCGATCCTGAGCACCGTCGGGCTCGATGTCACCGCACTCCAGACCCCCGAGTCCGAGCCCTTGGGCGAGATTGCGCTGCGGCAGTGGATCGGCGACCACATGGCGCCGCAGCGGATCGCCGGCAACTGCTCCGGCAAGCACGCCGGGATGATCGTCACTGCAGCGCTCAATGGCTGGGATATCGCGACCTACCTCGACCCGGAGCACCCGCTGCAGCGCTCGCTTCGCACGACCTTCGAGTCGCTCACCGCGACGCCGGTCGAGGCTGTGGGCATCGACGGCTGCGGCGCGCCGGTGCTCTCGACGTCGCTGCGCGCGTTGGCCGGCGCATTCCGGGGGCTCGCGCTCGCCGATCCCGGCAGCCCGGAGCGCCGGGTCGCGGATGCCATGCGCGCTTGGCCGTGGATGGTCGGCGGCAGCGAAGGGCGCGACGTGACCGACCACATGCTGAAGATCGACGGGCTGCTGATGAAGGACGGCGCCGAGGGTGTCGTCGGCGCGGCGCTTGCCGACGGTCGAGCCTTCGCGCTCAAGGTGGACGACGGCGCCGTGCGGGCCCGCGAAGTCGTCACCGCGTCGATCCTGCGCTCGCTGGGCTGCCGCGGCAGCTCTGTCGACCGGTACGGCGAGACCGTCCTGCTCGGCGGCGGCCAGCCGGTTGGCGCCGTGCGGGCCGTACTGCCCTGACCGCTCGGACGTGGACGTCGGCTGGGTGGGCGCCTCCCAACCCGGCCAACGTCCACGTTCACCGCACTAAGCGCAACACGGAGAGTCGGTCGGGCAGGCGGCGGGCCCTTGCTCGGCCTCGCCCAAAACCGTGTACACCTCCCACGGCTCTCCGTCGGCGCCTTCGACCCACACCTTGTCCTGCACCGCATAGCAACAGCTGACGTCGTCCTCGACCGTTGTCGCGAGCCCCTGGGCCGCGAGCCGTTGGGTCGCGGCGCCAACCTCTGTCGCCGACTCGACCTCGACGCCGAGGTGGTTCAGCGTGCCCCCGGAACCAGGGGTCTCGATCAGCACCAGCTTCAGCGGTGGGTCCGCAACCGCGAAGTTCGCATATCCGGGGCGTTGTTTCGCAGGCTCGACGCCGAACAGCCGGCGGTAGAACGCGACCGCTTCGTCGATGTCATTCACGTTGAGCGCCAGCTGAACCCGACCCATCCCGACCTCCTGCCCGCGAATGATGACCCTGGCGGCGTTGGGAAGCGCCTCCCCCAACCCGCCGACGTCGGCATACGCCTGACCTTCATTGACAAACGTCGATATAGACAGAAGTCAATGTATGCTGAGCATCGATCATCGTCAATGCGTCGGAGGATGGAGTTCTATGGCCGTCGGCACACCACTGACGGTGCTCGACCTCGACGAGTGCTGCACGCCGCTGCGGCGGGAGGTCCTGGACCAGACCGACGCCGCCACGCTCGCCGAAGGGTTCAAGGCGCTCGGCGACCCGGTCCGGCTGCAGCTGCTCAACCTGATCGCGACTGCCGACGCCGGGGAGGTTTGTGCCTGCGACCTGGTCGAGCCGGTCGGACGCAGCCAGCCCACAGTCAGCCATCACCTCAAGGTCCTGCGCGAGGCCGGGCTGGTCACTGCCGCGAAACGCGGCACCTGGGTCTGGTACTCCGTGGCGCCGGCGCAGCTGGACGCTCTGCAGCGCGCTCTTGCCCGGCGATGAGGCTGATCCCCTGGCTCGGAAGCGACAGTGAGCGTTCACCTGGCTGAGGCAGACTCCGGCGGGTGACGACCCAGCCGCCGAGCCGGCTGTCCCGCCGCCTCGGCCTGCAGGACGCAGTCGTCATCGGCCTCGGGTCGATGCTCGGCACCGGTGTCTTCGTCGTGTTCGCTCCGGCCGCGGCCCGCGCCGGTTCCTGGCTGCTGGTCTCGCTGGTCATCGCCGCGACAGTCGCGTTCGCCAATGCCATGTCGACCGCGCGGTTGGCGGCGCTGTACCCGCACAGTGGGGGTGCGTACGTCTACGGCCGCGAGCGGCTCACGCCAACGATCGGTGCCCTCGCCGGCTACGCCTTCGTGGCGGGCAAGATCGCCTCCGCGGCGGCGGCGGCGCTGGCGGTCGGCGCATACGGCTGGCCGGAGCGAGCACGCGTGGTCGCGATCGGCGCGGTCGTGCTCGCGACCGCGCTCGATCTGTCCGGCGTCTCGCGGACCGTGCGCGTCACGCGGGTGCTCGTCGCGGTCTTGCTCTCGGTCCTCGCGGTGGTCGTCGCGGTCGCGCTCCTGAGCCCGGAACGGCAGTCTCTCGACCTGGCCGACGCTCCCGACGGGGTTGTGGGCGTGCTCGGCGCGGCGGCCCTGTTGTTCTTCGCCTTCGCCGGCTACGCCCGGATCGCGACTCTCGGCGGGGAGGTGCGGGACCCGGCGCGAACGATTCCGCGCGCGGTGCCGATCGCGCTGGCAATCACCCTGCTCGTGTATGCGGCCGTCGCGGTGGCCTGCCTCGTCGTGCTCGGCCCGGAACGGTTGGCCGCGTCGACGATCCCGTTGGTGGACGTCGTCGTCGAGGCTGGCCGAGCCGGCCTCGTGCCATTCGTCAAGGTCGCCGCAGCTGTCGCCGCGTTCGCGGTACTGCTCAACCTGGTCGTCGGCATCGGTCGAAGCGTTTTTGCCATGGCTGCTCAGCGCGACCTCCCAAACGCGCTTGCCGTCGTCGACCAACGACGGTCGGTACCGTGGCGCGCAGAGCTGCTGGTCGGCATCACCGTCCTGATGGTGGTGTCGTTCGGTGGGCTGGTGGGTGCAGTGTCGTTCAGCGCGTTCACGATCCTCGTCTACTACGCAATCGCGAACTCGGCTGCCCTGACGCTTGCGAGGACGGAGCGGCCGGAGCCGCGCGCGCTCGCGATCATCGGGCTGCTCGGCTGTCTGACGCTCGCATTCAGCCTTCCGTGGCAAACCATCATCGGTGGCATGGCGGTACTCGCCACGCTGCTGCTGATCCGCCGGGCCGTACAGTAACGACGTGGATCTGTTCTTCGGCGTGCAGGGGATCGTCGGCCTGGCGTTGTACTTCCTGACCGTCGGGGTCAAAGGGTTCGCGTTCGTCGACGCCGCCCGCCGACCGACGTCGGCATACGAGCTGGTCGGGAAACAGCCGAAGAACTTCTGGCTCATCGTGCTCGGCATCGCGCTTCTGGCGGGGATCGTGACGAGCCCACTTGCATTCTGGAACCTCATCGGTCTGGTCGCCGCGATGGTCTATGTGTTCGGCGTCCGGCCCGAGCTCCAGCAGTACGGCGGCGGGGGTCGCGGGCGGGGTGGGGAGCGCATGGGCCCCTACGGGCCCTGGTAAATCGTCACGTGAGCGGCCAGGCGACGCGCACCGAGCGGCTCGAGCTCGTCGACGCAACCCTGCGCGAGTGGGACGCGGTGGTGCTCGACTCCTCCACCGAAGGCATCGTGCTCGACCGGTCGGCGTTCTACCCGGGTGGTGGCGGCCAGCCGCCGGACCACGGCGTGCTGCTGTGGGGCGGGGTCGAGACCCGGATCGACGGCGTTCGGCGCGGCGACGACCCGGTACTCGTGCCGCACGAGGGCGATCCGGTTCCGCCGCCGGGCAGGAGCGTGCGCGGTTCGATCGAGGACGACCGTCGCACCGCGTTGATGCGGACTCATTCGGCGTTGCACCTGCTGGCCGGTGTCGTTTTCCGCGACCTCGGCGCGCTCGTGACCGGCGGCAACATGCAGCCGCTCGAGGCCCGGATGGACTTCGACCTGCCCGATGTGCCGCCGGATCTCAAGGACAGCCTGGCCGCGGCGTGCGCGGTCGAGATCGCCGCGGACCGGGCGATCCGGGTCGAGAACCTGCCGCGCGACGAGGCCTTCAAGATCCCGGACATCATCCGGACCGCGACCAACCTGCTGCCGCCCGGTCTCGAGGTCGTGCGCATCGTGGACATCGTCGGTCTCGACGTTCAGGCCGACGGTGGCACCCACGTCGCCTCGACCCGGCAGATCGGCGGCATCGAGGTGGTGAAGGTCGAGAACAAGGGCAAGGCCAACCGCCGGCTCCGGGTCCGTATCCTCGACCAGCCCGCGTGATCATCACCCTGCGACAAGGCGACATCACCGAGTCGGCCGTCGACGCCATCGTCAACGCGGCCAACTCGTCCTTGCTCGGCGGAGGGGGTGTCGACGGCGCGATCCATCGTCGGGGCGGGCCCGCGATCCTCGAGGAGTGTCGCCGACTGCGGGCGGGGCAGTTCAGCGCGGGACTGCCCACGGGCGAGGCGGTGGCCACCACCGCCGGCCGGCTCCCAGCGCGGAACGTGATCCACACCGTCGGCCCGGTCTGGTCGGCGCAGGTGGATCGGACATCGCTGCTGGAGTCGGCGTACCGCCGTTCGCTCGAGGTGGCCCGCTCGCTGGGCGCGCGCACAGTCGCGTTCCCCGCGATCTCGACCGGGGTCTACGGGTGGCCGATGGACGACGGCGCCCGAGTCGCGCTCCGGACCGCGCACGACCACGGTGCTGACTTCGACGAGGTGCGTTTCGTCCTGTTTGGTGACGCGGCGTATGCGGCGTTCGCGGCCGCCTACCGGGAGCTCCTGAACGAGGAGCCACCGCCGATCGACGCGTGATCGGGCAGCCCAAGCCCCCGCTTTCGGGCTTCGAAGCAGCGGCAGGTCGCGGCGGGGGAGTAGGTGGCCGGCTGCCGGGGAATGCGGGGAGGATAGTCGGCGGTTCAACCACCGGCACACTCAGCGACGGAAGGACAGTCATGAACGTGCGGGCGATGCGCAGTGCGCCCCGGCGCATCGCGATGCTGTCCGTGCACACCTCGCCGCTGGACCAGCCGGGGACCGGTGACGCCGGCGGCATGAACATCTACATCGTCGAGCTGGCCCGCAGGCTCACCGCGCTCGGCACCGAGGTGGAGATCTTCACCAGGGCTACCCGCGGCGACCTGCCGCCCGTCGTGGAGCTGGCACCGGGGGTGCTGGTCCGCAACGTCACGGCGGGTCCGTTCGAGGGGCTGGCCAAGGAAGACCTGCCGGGGCAGCTGTGTGCGGTGACCGCCGGCGTGCTGCGGGCCGAGGCGCAGCGCGACCCCGGCCACTACGACCTGGTGCACTCGCACTACTGGTTGTCGGGGCAGGTCGGATGGCTGGCCAAGGAGCGCTGGGGCGTCCCGCTGGTCCACTCGATGCACACCATGGCCAGGGTCAAGAACGCCGCGCTGGCCGAGGGTGACACCCCGGAGCCGGCGATGCGCGAGATCGGTGAGATGCAAGTGGTCGAAGTCGCCGACCGGCTGGTCGCCAACACGGACGAGGAGGCGGCGGGGCTGGTCCGGCTCTACGGCGCGGATCCCGACAAAGTGGCGGTGGTGGCGCCGGGCGTCGACCTGGAACGCTTCACCCCCGGCTCGCAGAGCAGAGCACGCAGGTCCATCGGCGTCCCGGCCGACGCGGTGATGCTGCTTTTCGTCGGCCGGATCCAGCCGCTCAAGGCGCCCGACGTGCTGATCAGGTCGGCGGCACGGTTGGTCGCCGCTGAGCCGGCGCTGCGTGACCGGCTTGTCGTGCAGGTGGTGGGCGGGCCGAGCGGTTCGGGTCTCGCCCACCCGACCCAGCTCGAGGAGCTGGCCGTCGACCTCGGGGTCGGTGACATCGTCCGGTTCACCCCGCCGGTCCCGCAGGACAGGTTGGTCGACTACTACCGGGCGGCCGACGTCACCGTCGTCCCGTCCTACTCCGAGTCCTTCGGGCTGGTCGCGGTCGAGTCGCAGGCGTGTGGTACCCCCGTGGTCGCCGCTGCGGTGGGCGGACTGCGGACCGCGGTCGCCGACGGTGAGTCTGGGGTGCTGATCTCGGGTCACGACCCAAGGGACTACGCGAAGGTGCTGCTCGACCTGGTTGGTCGGCCGGAGCGGCTGGAGTTGCTGCGCCATGGGGCGCGCGATCACGCTCAGCGGTTCGGGTGGCCGGCGACGGCCGGCGCCATGCTCGAGGTGTATGCGGAGGCGCTCGCTCACGCGGGCCGGGCGCAGCAGGGCGCGCGGGCGTCCGCCCGGTGACCGACCTCGACGCGCTGATCCGTTCGGTGCTGGCCGATCGCGAGGTGACGTACGAGCGAGTCGAAGAGGGCGTGCTTGTCGTCAACCTCAAGGGCGAGCACAAGCTGAGCACCAACCTGCTGCTGCAGGTGGGCGCGCACAGCCTGCTGCTCGAGGCCTTCGTGGTCCGGCACCCGGACGAGAACCACGAGGCGTTCTACCGGTTCCTGCTCGAACGCAATGCCCGGCTCTACGGCGTGCACTTTGCGGTCGACCACCTGGGCGACGTCTACCTCGTCGGGCGAATCCCGCTGCACGCGGTGACCGAGGACGAGCTCGACCGGTTGCTCGGCTGCGTATTGGAGTACTCCGACTCCACCTTCGACCAGGCCCTCGAGATCGGCTTCGGGTCGGCCATCCGTCGCGAGTGGGCTTGGCGGACCAGCCGGGGGGAGCCCGTGGACAACCTGCGCGCCTTCGCCCGGTTCGCTGACCCGGACGCCCGTCGAGGCCCGGCGACGCGGCCGTAGGCTGCGGGCGTGCCCGGAGACGACGCCGCATACACGCTGATCCTGCTCCGCCACGGCGAGAGCGAGTGGAACGCCAAGAACCTGTTTACCGGCTGGGTCGACGTCGGCCTGACGGAGAAGGGCGAGACCGAGGCCGCGCGCGGCGGTCGGCTGCTCACCGAGACCGGGCTGGTGCCCGACGTCGTGCACACCTCCGTGCAGCGGCGCGCGATCCGGACGGCGGAGCTCGCCCTGGACGCTGCCGAGCGGCACTGGATCCCGGTGCGTCGCTCGTGGCGGCTCAACGAGCGGCATTACGGAGCGCTGCAGGGCAAGGACAAGAAGGCGACGTTGGAGGCGTACGGCGAGGAGCAGTTCATGCTCTGGCGCCGGTCCTACGACGTGCCACCGCCGCCGATCCCGGACGACGACGAGTACGCGCAGACCAACGACCCGCGGTATGCGGCGCTGGCACCCGAGCTGCGGCCGTCGACCGAGTGCCTGAAGGATGTCGTCGCGCGGCTGCTGCCTTACTGGTACGACGGGATCGTGCCGGACCTGCGCGAGGGTCGTACCGTGCTCGTTGCTGCGCATGGCAACTCGCTGCGCGCCACGGTCAAGCACCTGGACGGGATGGACGAGCAGGCGGTGGTCGGGCTGAACATCCCGACCGGGATCCCGCTGGTCTACCGGCTGGACGCGCGCCTGCGGCCGACGGTGCCCGGCGGGGAGTACCTCGACCCGGAGGCTGCGGCGGCGGCCATCGAAGCCGTCAAGAACCAGGGTCGCTGAGGTTCAGACGACCTCGTCGACCCGTTCTCCGGTCGTGAGGAAGATGACCCGCTTTGCGACCGACACCATGTGGTCGGCAAAGCGCTCGTAGTAGCGAGACAGCAGAGTGATGTCGATGGTGACCTCGACTGAGTACGGCCACGAGTCGTCGAGCAGTGTGACGAACAACTGCCGGTGCAGCTCATCCATCCGGTCGTCGGTCTCGAGCAGCCGCATCGACGTCGAGACGTCCTTGTCGGCGATCACTGTGCCGGTTGCGGCGCTCATCTGACCCGCCAGGTCGCCCATCTCGCGGAAGATCGGCACCACCTCCGCTGGCAGGGCCCGCTCGGGGTAGCGCATCCGGGCCACCTTGGCGATATGCCGGGCCAGGTCGCCCATGCGTTCGAGGGTTGCCGCGATCCGGATCGCGGCGACGACGATCCGGAGATCGGAAGCGACCGGTTGCTGCAGCGCAATCAAGTCTGTGGCGACAGCCTCGACCTGGCGGTTTGCGGCGTCGATCTCAGCGTCAGCCGTGATGACGCTCTCGGCCTTCTGGAGGTCACCATCGAGCAGGGCGTCCGTGGCCCGCTGGATCATGGAACCCACGACCCGGTTCATCTCGATGAGGTCGTCGGTGATCGAGTCGAGCAGCTCGTGGTAGCGATCGCGCACGACGTCCACCCTAAGGGCGGCTCCCGCAACCAGCCGGTGAACGAGTTCCGGATCCCCGGTGAACAGTTGCTCGATCAGTCGGCTGCGCGCGCTGGCTGGTCAAGGCATGCCGCCACGACATCTACCCTGAGCGTTGTGGTCAGTGCGGACTGGGCGGTGCTGGTCGGCGGGCTGGTGGGTCTGCTCGTCGGCGCCGGCTCCATGTTCGCATTCCGCGTCAGCGAGCGGATCCAGACCAAGGCGCCCCGGCCGGAGCCGCCCGCTCTGCCACCTGCCGCTGCCGCGGTCCTGTCGGTGTTGCCCGACACCTGGGTCGTGCTCCGCGACGGTGACGTGCAGCGCGCTGGCAGCGCGGCGGCCGCGCTCGGCGTTGTCCGCGACGGCCGGCTGGTCAACGAGCAGCTGCGCGTCCTGTCTGCGGCGGTGCGCCGCGACGGACGGATTCGCGATGTCGAGGTGGAGGCTCCGCGACGCGGCACCCGCCGCCCGACGAACCTCGCAGTCCGGGTTGCTCCGCTGCCAGGCGACCTGGTCTTGCTCATCGTCGACGACCGCTCCGCGAAACGCCGGGTGGATGACGTCCGACGTGACTTCGTGGCCAACGTCAGTCACGAGCTGAAGACACCCATCGGGGCGCTCATCCTGCTCGCCGAGGCGTCTGCGGATGCCGCGTCGGACCCGGAGTCCGTGCGTCGCTTCGCTGGACGTATGCAGCACGAGGCGACGCGGCTGTCGGTGATGGTCAACGAGCTGATCGACCTGTCGCGGCTGCAGAGCGACGACCCCTTGTCGCACGCCGATGAGGTGTGTGTCGACGAGCTGATCGACGATGCGGTCGATCGAACGCGGACGGCCGCGACGGCGAAGCAGATCAGCCTGGCTGTCGGTGGAGACTCGGGGTTGCGGATCTACGGCGACCGCGAACAGCTGGTGACGGCTCTGGGCAACCTGCTGGACAACGCCGTGAAGTACAGCAACCCGCGGACCAAGATCGGGGTGGCGACCCGGCAAGAGGGTGCCTGGGTCGAGATCAGCATCACCGACCAGGGGATCGGCATCCCCCGCGCGGACCTGGACCGGATCTTTGAGCGCTTCTACCGCGTCGACCCGGCGCGGTCGCGGGCAACCGGGGGGACCGGTCTCGGCCTGTCCATCGTCAAGCACGTCAGCGCCAACCACGGCGGCGAGGTCCGGGTGTGGAGCCTGGAGGGCGCGGGGTCCACGTTCACGCTGCGCCTGCCGCTGCGGGTCAGTGGATACGTTGACCCGCAAGTCATCCCGCTGATCGCTTCGCGTCCGGCACCCGCTACCCCCTCCCGCCCTGTCGCCATTCCCCCCACCCGCCCTGTCGCCGATTCCGTAGGCCGCTCGCCGGTCTCCGGTACCGATGACCGCACCCCTGAACGAAAGGCTCTTCCGTGACCCGAGTGCTGGTGGTGGAGGACGAGGAGTCCTTCAGCGACGCGCTGTCCTACATGCTCCGCAAGGAAGGCTTCGAAGTCGCGATTGCAGGCACCGGTCCGGACGCGATCGAGGAGTTCGATCGCGGCGGTGCCGACCTCGTGCTGCTCGACCTGATGCTGCCCGGGCTCACCGGTACCGAGGTATGCCGCACGTTGCGGCAGCGCTCGAACGTCCCGGTGATCATGCTGACCGCCAAGGACAGCGAGATCGACAAGGTCGTCGGCCTTGAGATCGGCGCGGACGACTACGTCACCAAGCCGTTCTCCTCACGTGAGCTGCTCGCCCGCATCCGAGCCGTGCTGCGACGAGGCGGCGAGCTCGACGACCTGCTGCCCGGGGTAGTCGAGGCCGGGCCGGTCCGGATGGACGTCGACCGACACGTCGTGTCCATCGGCGCTCGGACGGTACCGATGCCGCTCAAGGAGTTCGAGCTACTGGAGATGCTGCTGCGCAACGCGGGCCGGGTGCTCACCCGGATGCAGCTGATCGACCGGGTCTGGGGCAGCGACTATGTGGGGGACACGAAGACCCTGGACGTGCACGTGAAGCGGCTGCGCGCGAAGGTCGAGCCAGACCCCGGCAACCCGCGGCACATCGTCACCGTGCGCGGCCTGGGCTACAAGTTCGAGCCCTAGTCGCGGCGCCTCGCTCAATGTGCCTAGGGGGAGAACGGGGTGGCGGGTGCCTCCGGGGCGTAGTCCTCGTAGATCCCGCGCGGCGCCAACGCCAAAGCCTGCAGCGTGATCGTTCCGGCTGAGTCGAACTCAAACTCGACCTCGACAAAGTCCCCGGCCTCGAAGTCGATCCTTGCGGCCGTTGCCACGAGGTCCGCGTCGACCGGCCCGATCGACAGGGTCTGCCCGGCTTCGACCTCCGCCGGGAGCTCTGCCCGCACCTGCTCGCCATCGACCGCGAGTCCGACCAACCGGTCGTCCTCCAGGCCGTCGTTGACCACGACACCGATCACGGCGGCGTTCTCATCGTCCACGTCGGTGACGAGCAGCACGTTGCGCAGCTTGAGATCACCGACCTGGCCGATGACGCCGTCACCGGGGGCGTACTCCTCCTCGGTGGGGGCGTCGAAGCCGGCCGCGCAGCCGGTCGTCACGACGAAGGCGAAGGAGCAGGCCGACATGGCAAGGGCGCGGCTTAGACGGTGATTCACGGCCCTGAGGCTACCGGCGGCAACCCTCAGACGAGGTCAGCACCGCGAAGCAGCAGCAGGATGACATCCACGACGACGAGCGCGACCGTGAGCACGAACGGGGTCCTGGAGTTCGGCGGCCACCTGATGGCGAAGGCCGCGAACGCCAGCGCGCCAGCTGCAAGTAGAGCGACCGCCCCCAGCGCGTCGAACCCCGGGCCGAAAGCCAGGGCCGCCGTTCCGGTCAGGAGCCCGGCCGCGCCGACCGATCGGGCGGCCTGCGGGCCTAGCCGCTGCGGCATGCCCAGAACACCAGCGACCCGGTCCTCCTC
>JBEVHX010000114.1:0-5910 GCA_040510995.1 Candidatus Nanopelagicales bacterium | reverse complement strand
GCTGCACGACCATCTCGACGGCGGGCTGCGACCCGCGACGATCGTGGACCTCGCGCCCGACAACGGCTGGGACCGGCTGCCGACCTCCGACGCCGATGAGCTCGCCGCCTGGTTCATCGATGCTGCCAACTCTGGCTCGCTCGAGCGCTACCTCGAGACCTTCGCTCACACAGTCGGTGTGATGCAGACCCGCGAGTCCCTGATCCGGGTCGCGGCCGAGTGCGCCGAGGACCTTGCTGCCGACGGCGTCGTGTACGCCGAGGTGCGTTATGCGCCCGAGCAGCACACCGAGCGCGGCCTGACCTTGGACGAGGTGGTGGAGGCCGTCCTCGAGGGGTTCACCCTCGGCAGCGAACGAGCTGCTGCCGCCGGGTACCGCATCCGGGTCGGAACCCTGCTCACCGCGATGCGGCACGCAGCCCGGTCGTTGGAGATCGCCGAGCTTGTGGTGCGCTACCGCGACGCCGGCGTCGTCGGCTTCGACATCGCGGGCGCGGAGGCGGGCTTCCCGCCGACCCGGCATCTCGACGCCTTCGAGTACCTACGCCGGGCCAACATGCATTTCACGATCCACGCCGGTGAGGCCTTCGGCCTGCCGTCGATCTGGGAGGCGATCCAGTGGTGCGGTACCGACCGACTCGGGCACGGGGTGCGCATCGTGGACGACATCATGACGGCCGACGACGGTGAGGCCAAGCTCGGTCGGCTGTCCTCGTACGTCCGCGACCGGCGCATCCCGCTGGAGATGTGCCCGACGTCAAACGTGCAGACCGGCGCGGCGCCTTCGATCGCCGAGCACCCGATCGGCCTGCTGCACCGGCTGCGTTTCCGGATCACGGTCAATACCGACAACAGGTTGATGTCCGGCACGTCGATGACTCATGAGATGCAGCAACTGGTGGACGCGTTCGGGTACCAGCTCTCGGAGCTGCAGTGGTTCACGGTCAACGCGCTGAAGTCGGCGTTCATCCCGTTCGACGAGCGACTCGCGCTGATCGACGAGGTCGTCAAGCCCGGCTACCTCGGCCTTGCGACCTCCTGAGCCGACCCCGCACCCTCGCGAGGACGGGACGCACGGGCGGGAGCCGCGCGCGGGCTAGGAGTGACGCGCCATGCGGCGTGCGGCACGACGCAACGCCTCGCGCGTCTGGCCGGCGTCGCACGCGCGGGCCCCGAGCGCAACCTGGCGTGCGACGATCTCGGGCTCGCGTCGCATGAGCAGCCAGCCCCGCCGGACGAGCGTCGTGGGCGACTTTCGGCCCTCGCGGAGATCCCGGACCAGACGCCGGAGGAAGTTCTTCCACATCCGACGCCGCACCACGATCGCGTCGGCGAGCATCCCGGATGCTTTACAGCTCGCCACCAGCTCGGCGGCGAAGATGCCCTCGGCGATGAACACCGGAGACCCGCCGCAGTCGAAGGTCTGCGTGGAAGCGGCCCGATCGTGCGCGATGTCGTACACCGGTACCTCTGCGCGGCCTTGTTCGCAGATCGTGCGCAGCGCGGCCACGGCAGCGTCGGCGTCCCATGACCGCGGGTCGTCCCAGTCGACGATCCCGAGCTCAGGGTGCCGAGGCGCGGTCGGGTTGTCGCCGTCCTTGTAGAAGTCGTCGAGGCTAAGCATCGGCAGGCCGCTGTCGCGGCCCAGCCGGGACTTCCCGCTGCCCGACGGTCCGGTGAGCAGCACGACTGCGCGCGATGTCACGGCAGCGAGACGGTCATGCCGCTGTTGGTGTCGACAAACCCGAGCCGCTGGTAAAGCCGCCGCGCGGGGTTGCGGTCCGTGACCGCCAGGCCGAGTGAGCCGAACCCGTCGTCGACGAGCACGGCCGCCGCTCGCCGCAGCAACGCGGCTCCGAGTCCGCGGGTCTGTTCAGTCGGTATGCGCCAAACGTCCGCGACCCACGGGCCAGCGAATGGCGGAAGGCCTTCCTTGACCGTGACGGTCAACCCGGCCACGACGTGGTCAGCTTCGTCGCAGACCCAGGCGCTTGCGGTCGTATGCAGCGGGCCGACCCAGTCGCCGTCGAGCACGTGTTGGAGGGCTGATGCGTCGGACAACATGTCGTGGTCGGGGTGGTTCGACGGGTAGGCGAGCTCATGCGACCGAATGATGCGTGTGCTGTCGGGTGTCACGCGGCACAGATGCAACGGCTCGGGCAGCGTGACGGTTCGCCACGACGGGTCTACCTCGGCCGCGGTCAGGTCCCAGCTCATCGAGTGTGCGTAGCGCAAGACTGTCGCGCCGCGGCCGACGAGCACATTGCCGAGTGCCTGCTGGCTCGAGACCGCCCAGCCGGACCGTTTCGCGAGCAATGCATCGGCGGCCTGCTCCACCCCGACCCCGTCGGACAGCTCGACAAGGTCTGCCTCTGGCTGACCGTTTCGGGTGCCCTCGAGATAGGTCAGCAGGGTTCGCCCCCGGTCGTCGACCAGCGGCGTGCGCTTCGCCTCAGACACCGGGTCAGACACCAACCGGATGCCAGACCGTCTTTGTCTCCAGGTGAGCCAGCATCCGCGCTGGCGAGGGTGTCTCCGCCCAGTCGTGGTCCGGGTCGACTGGCCGGAGCACCCGCTTGACGTTGTCCGCGGCGGTGGCCTCCAGATCCATGCCGAGGAGCCCGGCTCCGGCGAGATCGAGACCGTTGACGTCCATATGTGAGGCGAGCCAGGGCGCGACCTCGTCGACGCGACCGGTCAACACGTTGACTACACCGCCCGGCAGGTCGGAGGTGGCCAGCGCTTCGGCGAGGGTGATCGCCGGCAGCGGCGTGGTCTGCGATGCCAGCACAACGCAGGTGTTGCCGGTGACGATCGCGGGCCCGACCACCGACACCAGCCCGAGCAGCGAGGACTTCTGCGGGGCCACGACGGCGACAACGCCGGTCGGCTCCGGCGTGGAAAAGTTGAAGAACGGGCCGGCGACCGGGTTCGAGGACCCGGCGATGGCGCTCACCTTGTCGGACCAGCCGGCATACCAGACCCAGCGGTCGATGGTCGCGTCGACGACGCGATCGGCCTGCCGGGCCGTCAGACCCTCGCCGCGCGACACCTCGTCGACGAACTGTGCCCGGCGACCCTCGAGCATCTCCGCGACGCGGTACAACACCTGACCGCGGTTGTATGCGGTCGCACCCGACCAGCCGCCGAAGGCGGCCCGCGCGGCCAGCACCGCGTCGCGGGCGTCCTTGCGTGAGGCCAGTGCGGCGTTCGCGAGGAACCGTCCGCGGGCGTCGGTCACCTCGTACGACCGGCCGCTCTCGGACCGCGGGAACTTGCCGGCGATGTAGAGCTTGTACGTCTTGCGCACGTCCACCCGAGCCATCAGTTGTCCCATGTCTTCAGGTATGCGGCCAGGCCGTGCCGGCCGCCCTCGCGACCGTAGCCGGACTCCTTATAGCCACCGAACGGCGACGACGGGTCGAACTGGTTGAAGGTGTTTGCCCACACGACTCCGGCGCGCAGCTGGTCGGCCATCCACAGGATCAGGCTGCCCTTCTCGGTCCACACACCGGCCGACAGACCGTACGGCGTGTTGTTGGCCTTCTCGACCGCCTCGGCGGGCGTGCGGAACGTGAGGACCGACAACACCGGTCCGAAGATCTCCTCGCGGGCGATCCGGTGCGCCTGGCTGACCCCGGTGAACACGGTCGGCGGGAACCAGTAGCCACGCTCCGGGATCTCGCACGGCGGCGACCAGCGCCCGGCGCCCTCGTCCTCGCCGATCTGCGAGAGCTCGCGGATCCTCTCCAGCTGGGCCGCGGAGTTGATCGCGCCGATGTCGGTGTTCTTGTCCAAGGGGTCGCCGAGCCGCAGCGAGCTCACCCGCCGCTTGAGCGAGGTGAGCACCTCATCAGCCACCGACTCCTGCACGAGGAGCCGAGTGCCGGCGCAGCATACGTGCCCCTGGTTGAAGAACACCCCGCGCACGATGCCCTCGACTGACTGGTCGATCGGCGCGTCCTCGAACACGATGTTCGCAGCCTTGCCGCCGAGCTCGAGGGTCACCTTCTTGCGCGATCCGGCGACGGCTCGCGCAATGAGCTTGCCGACCTCGGTGGAGCCGGTGAACGCGACCTTGTCGACGTCCGGGTGCTCGACGACGGCGCGGCCGGTCTCGCCCGCACCGGTGAGGATGTTGACCACGCCGGGCGGCAGGTCGGCCTGCTGGCATACCTCTGCGAACAGCAGCGCGGTCAGCGGCGTGGTCTCGGCCGGCTTCAGCACGACGGTGTTGCCGGTCGCCAGCGCGGGCGCGATCTTCCACGCGAGCATCAGCAGCGGGAAGTTCCACGGGATGACTTGACCCGCCACACCCAAAGGCTGAGGCGTCCGCCCCGTGCTCGTCGCAAGCCCTGCATACTCGAGCTTGTCGGCCCACCCGGCGTGGTAGAAGAAGTGTGCGGCCGCAAGCGGCACATCGACGTCGCGGCTCTCCTTGATCGGCTTGCCGTTGTCGAGGCTCTCGAGCACCGCGAACTCGCGCGAGCGCTCCTGCAGGATGCGCGCGATCCGGAACAGGTACTTGCCGCGCTCGGCGCCAGACATTTTTGACCAGGCGCGTGTGTATGCGCGGCGCGCGGCCTTGACCGCACGGTCGACGTCGGCGGCGCTCGCATCGCTGATGTCGGCCAGCACCTCCTCACTCGACGGCGACACCGACTTGAACGAACGCCCGTCCGCTGGGTCCGCGAACTCGCCGTCGATGAACAGCCCGTAGGAAGACCTGATGTCGACGATCGCGCGCGACTCCGGAGCCGGTGCGTAGTCGAATTTCTTGGCCATCACAATGCCTCAGTGCTCCGTCAATCAAGGGTGAAGTAGTCGGGGCCGGAGTAGTGCCCGGTCGTGAGCTTTGTCCGTTGCATCAGCAGGTCGTTCAGCAGGCTGGACGCGCCGAAGCGGAACCAGTCCGGGTCCAGCCAGTCGTCGCCGGCGATCTCGTTCACCATCACGAGGTACTTGATGGCGTCCTTGCTGGTGCGGATGCCGCCGGCCGGTTTGACGCCGATCTGCGTGCCGGTCGCTGCCCGGAAGTCACGCACCGCCTCGAGCATGATGAGCGTGACCGGCAGGGTGGCCGCTGGTGAGATCTTGCCGGTGCTCGTCTTGATGAAGTCGCCGCCGGCCAGCATGGCCAGCCACGACGCCCGCCGCACGTTGTCGTACGTGGCCAGCTCGCCGGTCTCGAGAATCACCTTCAGGTGCGCGTCGCCGCATACCTGCTTGACCGCGACGATCTCGTCGAACACCTCGAGGTAGCGACCGGCGAGGAACGCGCCGCGGTCGATGACCATGTCGATCTCGTCCGCGCCGGCGGCGACCGCGTCCTTGGTGTCCTGCAGCTTGACCGGCAGGGTCGCGCGGCCGGACGGGAAGGCGGTGGCGACGGCCGCCACGTGGACCGGAGCATCCCCGAGCGCGGTGCGCGCGACCTCGACCATGTCGTTGTAGACGCAGACGGCGGCGACGGCCGGTGCCGTCAGGTCGCTCGGGTCCGGCCGTTGCGCCTTGGCGCACAGCGCGCGCACCTTGCCGGGAGTGTCGGCGCCCTCCAGCGTGGTCAGGTCGATCATGCGGATGGCCAGGTCGATCGCGTACGCCTTGGCGGTGGTCTTGATCGAACGCGTCCCGAGGTCGGCCGCGCGTGCCTCGGCTCCGACCTGGTCGACGCCAGGCAAGCCATGCAGGAAGCGCCGCAGCGACGAGTCCGAAGACGTGACGTCGCGCGGGAGGCCGGTGGTCAGAGTCACCCAGCCAGGGTATGCCGCTTCATCGACCCCCTCCCCGTGATCATGCACAAACCCGCCCCCGTACCCGCCTCCCCCGTGATCATGCACAAACCCCGCCCATACTCGCTCGCTCCGTGCCCGTGATCATGCACGAACTGCGCGGACTTTCTGCATGATC
>JBEVHX010000113.1:0-4697 GCA_040510995.1 Candidatus Nanopelagicales bacterium | reverse complement strand
ACCGCGCAATTGCTAACCGCGGGCGCCGACATCGAGCACTGCCACGCCATCGAGTCGGTCGGCTGCCAGGTCCTCGAGCGCTCGGGCGGCGTCCGCGAAGGCATACACGGTGGTGCGCACCTGGACGCGACTGCGGCTCACGGCCGCCAGGAAGTCACGGGCGTCCGATCGCGTATTGGCCGTGACACTGCGCAGCTGACGCTCGCGGAAGACGTGGCGGGTGTAGTCGAGCGCCGGAATCGCCGACATGTGGATGCCGGCGCAGACCACGGTCCCGGCATCGTCCAGCGCCTCCATGGCGGGAGGCACGAGCTCTCCAGCCGGAGCGAAGATGATCGCGGCATCCAGTGGCTCGGGAGGACGCGCTGTCGGGTCGCCGACCGAGGCTGCGCCGAGCGCAGTGGCCAGGGCGCGGGCGTTCGCTCCGCGGGTCATGACGTGGACCCGATGCCCTTCGCTGATCGCCACCTGCATCGTGAGATGCGCCGCGGCACCGAAGCCGTACAGTCCCAGTCGCCCTCGCTCGGGAAGCTGGGCGCGTCGCAGCGCTCGCCAACCGATGATCCCCGCGCAGAGCAATGGGGCTGCCTCCACATCGGTGTATCCAGGCGGAAGCACATGCACGAAGTCATCCGGCGCGACGGCGTAGTGGGCGAACCCACCGTCCGCGTCCCAGCCGGTGTACAAGGAGTCGTGGCAGAGGTTCTCTGAGCCCGACAGGCAGCGGGCGCAATGCCCGCAGGTCCGGCGCAGCCAGCCAATCCCGACCCGCTCGCCTGCGCGAGTCGGTGCTACGCCAGCGCCGACATCGACGATCCGTCCCACGACTTCGTGACCGGGGACCACGCCGGGCCGCCGCGGCGAGAGGTCGCCCTCGGCAAGATGCAGGTCCGTTCGGCACACGGCACATGCAGCGACCTCGACCAGAACCTCGCCCCGCCCCGGTCTCGGAATCGCTCGCTGCTCGAGATCCATCGGCTGAAGGTGTGCCGGTCCCGGCCGTCGAACCGCCCAGACCTGCATCGCGTGAGAAGCCATCACCGCATCTTCTCGCTTGATGATCGTCGTCCGCCCGCCATGTCGCGTATCCGTGAACGATCTTCGAGGTCCGGCGGATGTGGGCGAGCTCCTGCCCTCCCCCGGGACGAAGGTTGCGTGGAGAGCGCCGCGCAGTTCGCCCAGTGCTCGTCGCCGGATGACTGTTCGATTCGCGATCGAACGATCATTGCCGTGGCTAGCCTTGGCGGATGCTGCTCACCATCGAACGAGTTGCGCTCCTTCGTAGAGCCGACTTGTTCGCAGCGACCCCCGACCGCGTGTTGGCCGGGCTCGCGCAGGTCCTCGAGGAAGTGGAGCTTCCGACGGGTGCCCAGGTGATGGCCGAGGGAGCGGTCGAGGGCTGGATGTTCTTGATCGAGCACGGCGAGGTCGAGGTGATCCGCTCCGACAGACGCATCCGAATGGGCGCCGGCGCCGTGGTCGGAGAGCTGGAGATCCTCGACTCGCAACCGCGGTCAGCGACCGTGATCGCGCTCAGCCCGCTTCGACTGCTCAGGCTGTCGAAGGCGGCATTCGAGGAGGCGCTCAGAACCCGGCCCGAGATCGCTCGAGGAGTCATCACGCTGCTCACCCGCCGGCTCCGCGAAGTCCACCACCCGTGATCTGACGTGCGGACTCGATTGGTCCTGCTGGGGGGACAGACCATCGCTCTGGGCCTGATGATGGCCTTCCTCGTCGTCCCAGCCAGTTCGCTGTTCCTGGTCGAGTACGGCGCCGACAAGCTCGCCTTTGTCTACCTGGCCGTGGCTGGGTCGGGCGTCGCAGTGACCTCCGCGATGGCCCGCGCCGGGCGTCGCTGGTCGCTCAGCCGGCTTGCCCTCACCCTGCTCGTCTGTTACGCCGTCGCTGTTTCGGCGGCTTGGCTGCTCCTCGTCTTCGCCGACGCGACATGGGTGACCTTCCCGCTGCTTGTCATGTTCCCATTGTCGATCCCGCTCGGCTTTGTCATCGTCGGCGCCTCAGCGGGACGCTTGCTCGACCTCCAGCAGATGAAGGCGTACTTCCCACGGGTTGTGGCCGGATTCTCCGTCGGGTTCGCGATCGGCGGGCTGCTGGCCGCGTGGCTCGCAAGGACGCTCGGTGACGTCGCTCATCTGTTGGTGCTCGATGTTGCGGCCGCTGCCCTGTTCATCGGGCTCGTGGTGGAAACCGGGCGACGGCATCCGGCGCAGCTTCGCAGCCGACCGGATCAGACACCGGCCCGATCCGACACCACGCGGAGGGCCGGCGGCGGCGGCATCCTGCGCAACCACTTGGTACGGCTGGTGTTCGGATACCAACTGCTCTCGGCGGCCGTCACCCAGCTCCTGGACTTCATGGTCTGGGAACGCGCCGCGTTGCGATATCCCGATGCGGACGACCTGGCCGCATTCCTTGGCTACTTCGGGGCGATCATCAACGTCGTCAGCGTGGGGTTCGTCGTGCTCATCGCCGGGCGGCTGCTCAGCCGGTTCGGGATCCGCCTGGGACTGGCGGCCAACCCCCTCGGCGTGATCGTCGTGCTGGCCGGGGTCATCATCGTCGGGTTCATCGGCGGTGGCCCGGCCAGTCTGGCCTTCTTCGTTCTGGTATGCGCAGCACAGGTCACGGACATCTCACTCACGGACGGCACGACGCGAACGTCCATCAACGCCACCTACCAGGCGCTGCGATCAGTCGTCCGGCTGCGGGCGCAGACCTGGGTCGAGGCCGCCGGAGTCCCGCTCGCCCTCGGCTTCGTCGGCGCATACCTGCTGCTGTTCGACGCGCTTGATCTCGGCATCCTCGCCCTCGCCGTCAGCGTCGCCGCCATGTCCATCGCGTGGCTCGTTTTCGCCGTGCTCGCCTACCGGGAATACGGTCGCGACCTGCATCGCACCTTCGCCCGACGCGATTGGGATCCAACGGCCCTTCAGGTCGACGATGAGGCCTCACGCGCGGTGCTCGAAGGCCTGCTGGAAAGCGAGGACATTCGAGACGTCCGCCTCGGTCTCGATGTACTTTCCGATGCCGGCTCGCCATTGCTGCTCCCATGCGTCGCTCGCCTCATTTCCGACCCGGACAGCGACCGCAAGCAGTTGGGCGTCGAGATGGCCGCCCGCCTGGGCGATCGTGACCTGGTGCCGAACCTGCTCGGCGTTGTCGTCGACGGCGAGACACCCGGACAGGTGCGAGCCCTCGCGGTCCGCGTCGCAACCAGCCTCGGCGCCGACGCCGATGCATTCGGTTCGGCGCTAGCCGACCCGAACGTGGCCGTTCGGGTCGCCGCAGCCGCGGCCGTTGCGCAGTCGGATTCTGATCTGGCTCAACGCGCGCGGTCCGTATGCGTCGAGGCGCTGCTGGCGCCAGATGACGCCACCGTCGAGGCCGGGCTGGTCGATGTCGCATACTCGCCGCACCCCGCGTACGCCGACGCCGTGTTCGCAATCGCCCGACGGCCGTCACCTCCGAAGGGGTGGGCTGAGGCGCTCGCGGCGCACGTTCGCTTCCTGCAGCTTGACCGGGTCACACTGCTCGACCTGGCAGCCGAGAATCCAACGAGTGCCGATCGTCTGGTCGAGGCAATGGGACGCAGCCGCGACGAGTCCGCATGCGCGCTGTTGGCCGGCCTCTGCGTCGACGGTGATCACGAGCTGGCAGAGGCTGCCTCGCGGGCGCTTGCTGGATCCGGGTTCCGCATGGGAGCCGCGACCGTCGCTCAGCTTGCGGCGCTGGAGGTCGCGCGCGCAACCCGAGCCGCGGCCGCTGCCCAAGCGTTTGCGGACCAAGACGGCGCTGAGCATCTGGTGCGAGCGCTCGACGATGAGATCGCCGACTCCTCCTGGCGGGTGCAGAACGCACTCGGTCTGGCTCACGGAACGGACTGGCTCGAACATGCACTTGGGCAGCTCGGCTCCTCGGTCGACGGTGAGCGGGCGCTCGCGATCGAGACCCTCGAGGTCGACCTCGGTCATCGCACGGCTGGTTACACCTTGGACTTGCTGGACCCCAACGTCGACGCAAGTCAACGGCGGCAGCGGCTCGCCAGCCGGGACGATGCCCCAGTTGCCGACCCCGAGGACTGGCTGACGGAGTTTCTGGATGACCCCGCGGAGTTCTGGCAAGAGGGCTGGCTCATGGTGTGCGCACTGCACGCCACAGCAGTAATCCTGCCGGACCAGGGCGCCGGGCGAGGGCGGCAGCACCGGGACGACCCTGATCCCGTCGTGGCGCAGACCGCGCTTTGGCTGCTGGCCGGCCACGCGAACGCCGGACGGTGACATCACCGCGGCCCTTCCGTTCTCATTGACAACTGGCGCCCGTCGTGCGACAAAACCGGACGGACCGGTGGCATGGATCACACGCAACGTCATGGCCTGCCGCAACGTCCATGTTCGCGGCTGCATTGCATCGACCCGGAGACATCGCCGGCGATCCGCGATTGAGTGTTCCGGCCGGGTGCTCGTCCAAGTCGTCATTGAGGAAGGCATGCAGACCGCTCCGCAGAACATGCCGACCCTCGTCGCGTTGACCACCGCCGGGGTCACGCTGATCGTCGACTCGTCTGCAGGTCGGATGCCGGCAGTCATCCACTGGGGCCGGGCGATACCGGAACTGGACGAAGATGCGGCGGTTGCGCTCCTAACCGCATCCCAGCCGCTGGCCGGGCCGAACGATGT
>JBEVHX010000112.1:0-3368 GCA_040510995.1 Candidatus Nanopelagicales bacterium | reverse complement strand
GACCCGGTCAGCGCCCCGCAACGAGAGCGCGCCTCGGGCGACCGCGAGGTCAAGCCGCCCCCGGATCGCCGGGTCCATCGGCCATCGTCGGCGCAGCGTCGATCCCGGGACCTCGGCGTTGGTGCGCCAGCTGGTGGCGCGGAGCCGGTGGGCGGCCCGGTGCCGCGCCTCGAGCACCCGAGCCGCGACGACGGCGGTCGTCTCAGCGGTGGTCTCCGCGAGCTCGGCGACGGTCACGGACGGCATCTCGTAACGCAGGTCGACCCGATCGAGCAACGGCCCCGAGAGCCGCTGGAGGTAGCGCCGCCGTTGCATCGGCGTGCAGGAACACCCCACACCCTTGCCGACTGCTTGACCGCAGGGACAGGGGTTCGCCGTCAGCACCAGCTGGACCCTGGCCGGAAAGATGCACATGCTCCGCGCCCGCGCCACCGCGATGACGCCGGTCTCGAGAGGCTGCCGCAGCGCGTCCAAGGCTTGCGGCTTGAACTCCGGCGCTTCGTCGAGCAACAGGACCCCGCGGTGGGCCAGGCTGACAGCCCCGGGCCGCACCTGTCCCGACCCGCCCCCAACCATGGCCGGGACCGAGGCCGAATGGTGCGGTGCCCGGAACGGCGGGCGACGGCTTATTCCGCAAACATCCGCGAGCACGCCCGCAACCGAGTGCACCGCGGCCACCTCGAGCGCCGCCTCGTCGTCAAGCGGCGGCAAGAGCCCCGGGAGACGCTCGGCCAGCATGGACTTCCCGACGCCAGGAGCCCCGTGCAACAGCACGTGATGGCCACCCGCCGCCGCCACTTCCATGAGCCGCCGCGCAGTCGCGTGACCGCGGACATCACTCATGTCTTGACCACCGGCTGCGTCGTCGAGCGGTGGCGCGTGCGCCACGCTCGGCACTGGCTCCTCGTCGCGCAGCACGGCCACCAGCTGTCGAAGCGACGCCACGCCCCACACCTGGGCGGACGGCACTGCCGCCGCCTCGTTGCCGTTCGCCGCCGGCACGACGACACGTCGAAAACCTGCCGAGACTGCGGCGAGCACCGCCGGCAACACGCCTCGGATGGCGCGGACGGCGCCATCGAGGCCGAGCTCGCCGACCACGACCAGCCGGTCGAGACCAGCCCGTGGGATCACGCCGAATGCGGCCAAGACCGAGCAGGCCAGCGCGAGGTCGAAGCCGCTGCCGTGCTTCGGCAACGAGGCCGGCGAGAGGTTCACCGTGATCCGCTGACCTGGCCAGGACAGACCGCTGTTTGTCACAGCCGCGCGCACGCGGTCACGAGCTTGGCTGACGGCTGCATCTGGCAGCCCAACCATCACCACCGTCGGCAGCCCCTGCGACAGATCCACCTCGACGTCGATCACGTGGCCGGTCACACCGACCAGGGCGATCGACCGCACTCGGGCGAGGCTCACAGCACACCTCGCACATGCTCGACGTGGTATTCGTCCGGCGCGCAATCGGCCGGCGCCACGATGCCGACAACGTCGATGCGCACCGTGCGGGGCTTCAACTGATGCTCGGCCAGCCAGCGGGCCGCGAGCAGCCGCAGCCTCCTGGCCTTTGGTCCGTTGACGGCCTCCAGCGGCGACCCGTACCGGGTCGTGCGCCGCGTCTTCACCTCGCAGACGACCAGCGCCTCACCATCGAGTGCCAGGATGTCGATCTCGCCCACGTCGCATCGCCAGTTGCGTTCGAGGATTCTGTATCCCTGGTTCAGCAGGTACTCGGTTGCGAGAGCCTCGCCGTGCTGCCCCAGAACGTCCTTCGCCCGCACCGGCACCACCTCCGCGAGCGAAGGTGCCGCACCCCAGCGTGCGATGCATGCCCCAGCATTCGGGCTGTGGACAACGGATGCCCTTCAGCCGCCTGTGGGCGACCGGCTCAGGTCTCCGGGACCTGCAAGTCGGACTTGGACAGCTCCTCGACGTTGACGTCCTTGAATGTCACGACCTTGACGTTCTTCACAAAGCGTGCTGGTCGGTACATGTCCCACACCCAGGCGTCGCTCATCGTGACCTCGAAGTAGACCTCGCCTTCGGCGCTGCGCACCTGAAGATCCACGTGGTTGGTGAGGTAGAACCGACGTTCTGTCTCGACCACGTACCCGAAGAGCCCGACGACGTCGCGGTACTCCTTGTAGAGCTGGAGCTCCATCTCGGTCTCGTACCGCTCGAGATCCTCGGCACTCACGCGAGCAACTCCTCAAGATCGTCCAGGGTCAACCCATTCTGCCCCGGCATGGCGGCAAGCCGTGCGGGCGGTGCCGCCTCATCGGGACGGAACGGGCGCCATGACCGTCGGTGCAGCAGGCACGGTCCGTGCACGTCCAGCGCTGCCCAGTGGTCGGGGGTGGCATACCCCTTGTTCGCCTCCCAGCCGTATCCGGGGTGCTGTCGAGCGAGCTGGACCATCCACGCATCGCGCTCGGTCTTGGCGAGCACGCTGGCTGCCGCCACCGCCGCGCACGTCAGGTCTGCCTTGATCATGGTCCGCACCCGGTATGCGGGCGGCGCCCACGCGTCTTCATCGTCAAAAAGCGTCGGCTCCCCGGCCCGGGGCTTGGTGAGCCAGTCGTACGAGCCGTCCAGGAGCACGACGTCGGGCGGGACCGGGATCTGCGCCAGCGCGCGCTCACCGGCCACCCGCAGAGCTCGCAGGATGCCCCACCTGTCGATCTCGTCCGGGCTCGCGTGCCCGACGGCATGGTGCGGGGCCCACCGGCGGATCTTCGGCGCGAGGACGCGTCGGACCTCTGGGGTCAGGAGCTTGGAGTCGCGCAGACCCCGTGGCGCGGTGCGGACGGAAAGGTCGACCAGCACGACGCCGACCGTGACCGGGCCGGCGAGTGCCCCGCGACCGACCTCATCGATCCCCGCGAGCCACCGGTGGCCGCCACGCAGCAGCGCCCGCTCTCCGGCGACCCGCAAGGAGCGCAGGATGCCCCAACTGTCGATCTCGTCTGGGCTCGCGTGCCCGACGGCATGGTGCGGAGCCCATCGTCGGATCTTGGGCGCCAAGGCGCGTCGGACCTCGGGGGTCAGCAGCTTGGAGTCGCGCAGACCTCGCGGCGCTGTGCCGACGGAAAGGTCGACGAGCACCACGCCCACCGTGACCGGGCCGGCGAGCGCCCCCCGGCCGACTTCATCGATCCCCGCGAGCCACTGGTGCCCGCCGCGCAACAGCGCCCGTTCCTGCCGCAGCGTCGGCGTCGACGACGGGCTCACGGCGCAACCTCGATCGGCCGCGGCGGCCGGCCATCCGCGAGCAGCCGGCGCAGCTCGTCTGCGAGCACGGAGGGATAGACGGTGTCCGCCGAGGTGGCCAGGTCGGACAGCGACCACCAGCGATGCTCATGCACGGCGCG
>JBEVHX010000111.1:0-4725 GCA_040510995.1 Candidatus Nanopelagicales bacterium | reverse complement strand
AGGTGTTGACGGCGTCGGCGCCGGCGGGGAAGCGCAGCGGCTGCTCGTCGCGGCCCGCGAGTTGGACCAGGGCGTCGGCGAGCTTGGCGGGGTCGCCGCCCTGCTGGCCGTTCATGCCGGCCCAGGCGGCCGTGGTGGCCTTGGTGCGCTCGGCGTAGTCCTCGATCGAGGGCTCGGCGTAGCTCGTCGAGTCCTTGGTGAGTAGCTCGGTGCGGAAGAAGCCGGGCTCGACGACGGTCGTCCGGATGCCGAACGGCGCGACCTCAGGGGCTATCGACTCCATCCAGCCCTCGACAGCGAACGTCGACGCTGCGTACGCCGAGGCCTCGATCGAGGACTACGCCGAGCGCACCAAGGCGACCGTGGCTGCCTGGAAGGGGATGAACGGCCGGCAGGGCGGCGACCCCGCCAAGCTCGCCGACGCCCTGGTCCAGATCGCCAGCCGCGCGGAGCAGCCGCTGCGGTTCCCCGCGGGTGCCGACGCCGTCGCCGCCTTCGAACAGAAGGCCAAGAACCTGCTCGCCCAAGCCGACGCCAACCGTGCTCTATCCAGCAACCTGGCCCACGACGACGCCTGATCACCGGGCACTCCCCCGCCACCTCACGAGGAACCTCCTGATGACCAGAAATTGAGCGGCACCACCGCGCCGCCATCCAGGTTGGCCAGCTGGCATCCGCGACGGCCGGCTGCACGACGCGCGGCATACGGCAGCCACCGTCCTCCTGCTGCTCGGAGTCAGCGAACGCACAATCATGGGAATCATGGGGTGGTCGAACACAGCCATGACACGCCGCTACGCCCACATGATCGACCCGATCCGCCACGAGGCTGCCCGCCGGGTCGACGACTGCTTTGGTCCGACGCAAGCAGCGGTTCGAGCGCCCCGTAAAGAAGTCAGATGAGACTACAGATGAGACTACGAACGAGAACGCCGGCTAGCCGATGACGACTGAGCCGGCGTTTGCGCTGCTCAGAGCGGTGGCGGTGGGATTTGAACCCACGGAGGAGTTGCCCCCTCACACGCTTTCGAGGCGTGCTCCTTAGGCCGCTCGGACACGCCACCGCCGACGAGGGTACCCGAGTCAGCGCTGCCCCGAACCCGTTGCCGTTCCAGAGGCTGACGCGCCCGGCACCCGCCAGAACTCGCCCCTCAGCCCAAGCTCGGTGAAGTATGCGGCCGCTTCAGCCGGCGTCCGCCTGCGGTACTCGCTCGTCATGCGTCCCGCATACCAGGTGCTCGCGAGCCGCCACAACGCATCGAGGTCGAGCACCGCGCCACGGCGCAGCTTGGAACGCCGAAGCCAACCGGTGACGTGCTCCCGCGAGCAGAAGAACCGCTGCTGAGAGCACGTGTACACGACGTCGTTCCACATCTGCGCGACCGGGACCAACAGATGCGCGACCAGGTCGTCGCCGCGCGGTCCATGACGATGGTCGACCCACAGTGACAGCGACCGGCCGCAGTACGGGCATCGGGTTGCAAGCAGCACATCGACACCGAGCACCGCAGCGATGGACAGCGAGTCCCAGGCGCAGCCGCCCCACCACTTCTGCTCGCTGCTGGCCACGACGAAGCCGAGGTCGCGAGCTGCCCACGGATGCGCCATCACGATGGCACCGGACGAATCGGTGACAATCAGATGGGCGTCGTGCAACTGACGAAGCGCCGCCTCGATCGCCGCCGCCTCACCGCCGACGACGGCGAGCAGGTCGCGCAGCGTGGGGGCTTCCCCCCGGAAGGCGAACCAGCGGTAGATCGCGAGCCGGACATCGGTCAGGTCCACGTCACGCCCCGGTGCGAGGCGAAGAACTCGCGCAGCAACGCCGACGATTCTTCAGCGAGCACACCACTGATGACCTCGGGCCGATGGTTGAGCCGGCGGTCGCGCACCACGTCCCACAGCGTGCCGACCGCGCCGAGCTCGGCGTTCCAGGCGCCGAACACCAGCCGGTCGACTCGGGCGAGGACCAACGCACCGGCGCACATGGTGCACGGCTCGAGCGTCACCACCAGCGTGCAGCCCTCGAGCCGCCACTCACCGCGAGAGGCTGCGGCCTCACGCAGGGCGAGGATTTCGGCATGCGCGGTCGGGTCGCCGGTCGCCTCGCGCGCGTTGTGGCCACCACCCAACACGGCACCGTTGTCGTCCATCACGACTGCGCCAATTGGCACGTCCCCGGTGACCGGCGCCACCGCGGCGGCCTGCAGCGCCAGCCGCATCCAGGGCTCGTATGCGGGCAGCATCCGCGCGGGCTATTCCAGAACGGTGTCGAGCACCGTCTCGAACTTCTCCCCGAACCCGAGCCGTGAGGCAATCGAGGCGAGTGCCTCGTCGGCATACATGTCGAGGTTCTCGCAGAGCATGGACAGTTCCATCGGATCCATGCCGAGGTCCTCGAGGAGCGACAAGTCGCCCGCCGGCTGGACCTGCTCGAGGTCATCGTCGTCGGGCATGGGCAGGCCGAGTCGATCCAAGACTTCCGCGGCGAGCGGCCATTCCGGGGCCGCGCCGACGTCGGACAGCAGGAAGCGGACGTCGCTCCCAACGGTTCGCGCCACCAGGAAGAACTCCTCGACGTAGGAGACCAGTGCGATGGCTCCGCCCTCGGACGGGTTAGCCCGCAGCGCCCTCTCGAGCCCGCCGAGAGAGTCGGCGGCGTGCGGGACGACACTGGTCAGCTGCCACTGACCTTCCTCCCGCCAGGCGACGACGGCGTAGTCGGTGGGGTCGGAGCCGTCTCGCGCCATGGTCGGCATCGTGGCAGAGTCGATCGGTCGCGGACAGCGGTCCCGCGAGACTCGTCGGCGCTAGCCTCGCGGCCATGCGTCTCCATGTCGCGGACCATCCCCTCGTTGCGCACAAGCTCACCGCACTGCGCGACGAGCGCACCGACTCCCCAACCTTTCGCCGGCTCGCCGATGAGCTGGTCACGCTGCTCGCCTACGAGGCGACCCGCGAGGTCCGAACCGCGCCGGTCTCGATCACGACGCCGGTCGGGCCGGCGGAGGGCGTCAAGCTCTCGCAGCCGAAGCCATTGGTGGTGCCGATCCTGCGAGCCGGCCTCGGGATGCTCGACGGCATGGTCCGGCTGCTGCCGACCGCGGAGGTCGGTTTTCTCGGGATGATTCGCAACGAGGAGACGCTCGAGGCGGTCACGTACGCGCAGCGTCTGCCGGAGAAGCTGCACGGCCGGCAGTGCTACGTGCTCGACCCGATGCTCGCGACCGGCGGCACGTTAGCGGCGGCGATCCAATTCCTTGTTGTTCGCGGTGCCGACCACATCACGGCCGTATGCCTGCTCGCCGCACCCGAGGGGGTCGAACGGGTCAAGCAGGAGACCGCAGACCTGGAGATCCCCCTCAACATCGTCGTGGCCGCGGTCGATGAGCGGCTCAATGAGCACGGCTACATCGTTCCGGGCCTGGGTGACGCGGGCGACCGTCTGTACGGCGTCGTCTGACAGTCGACGTACCAGACGCTTCGTGCGCCAGACCGCGCGGAACGTCGACGGTCCTAGGTCTGATGCGGACAAAAGCCGACCGACTCGTCAAGTCAGACCCGTGGGCGGACCCCGCCGATCGCATCCTGGACGAAGGAGCCGAAGACCTTCCGGCGCAGGAACCCGGGCGCGGACAGCGTGTGCTCGACGGTCAGGTCAAGGGTGAGCCGGCTGCCCTGATCACGCGGCTCGACCGTGAAGGCGGCCCGGTGAGCCTTCTGCAGCTTCGTGGGCTCCATCAGCTCCCAGGTCAGGCCGTCGCTGGTCGGGGTGATCTCCACTTCGAAGGTGTCGTTCCCGATGCCGAGCGCGATGCTGAGCCTCGCCCGGGACGCCTCGCCGTCCTCGTCGGTCTCCAACACCTCGGCCTCGGTGAAGCCCTTCACCCACTCGGGGTATGCGGCGACGTCGCGCACGACGGCCACCACCGTCTCCGGCGGCGCATCGACGTCCACGGAAGCTCGCGCATTGTCTGTCGGCATAGGGCAAGGCTATGCGTGCCGGCCGCGGCATGCTGACGTCGTCAGATCGGCTTGTTCGCCTTGACGTCGTAGGCGAACACCACCGGCGTCCCTGGCTGGCCAGACGGTGCCTGCGGTGTGTACGTCACCTCGACCTTGGCGTACGTGAATGCGAGCTGCTCGGTCGGCTCGTCGCTGCCCGTATCGGCGTGCTGGACCGCGGTGACCATCACGTCCGACAGGCGATACCGCACGAAGTCAGCACCCTTGCCGCCCGTCCTGACGCCGCTCAGGGTCGCCTGCTTGAAGTGGCTGCCCGACACGCAGGCGTTGAGCAGCACGGGCGACGCGGCGCTGATGGACGTGACCACGCTCAGATCGGACAGCGACGCCTTGCCGACGCCCCCGCCGCCACCCGCGTACAGCGCGCCCTGGTGGGTGACGCCCCACGTCCAGGAATCGACCTCGATCTCGCCCTTGTGCGCGATGTGCGTGGACTCGCCTGGTATGCCGTCCACCTTGAGGAACCACCGTTCGGCCATGGGCGCCATCGTGCCCGTCCGAAGCGCCCGATCACGACCCCGGGGTGGTGTGTCGCGCGGCGACGGTGAAGGGTAGGGACCGTCGACCAGGAGCTCTCCCCCCGAAAGGAGCTCGTATGCCCAGCCGCGACGCCACCACTCACTGGACTGGCGACCTGCGAACCGGATCCGGCACCGTGACCCTCGACTCGTCGAACGCGGGTGAGTTCCCGGTCTCGTT